>CAIZHL010000110.1 GCA_903932755.1 uncultured beta proteobacterium | reverse complement strand
CGAAATCGTCGAAGCGCGCAAGGACACCACGGTGGTGATCCACCCGCTGACCGATTCGCGCCGCGCCCTGCCGGTCGAAAAGCGCGGCGAGTACATCGAGGCGCCGCCGGATTTCATGCTGGTGATCTCCTACAACCCCGGCTACCAGAGCGTGCTCAAGGAAATGAAGCCGAGCACGCGGCAGCGCTTCGTCGCACTCGACTTCGACTATCCGGATGCCGAAACCGAAGCGCGCATCGTCGCCCACGAAGGCGGCATCGATGCCGCCACGGCGCAGAAGCTGGTCAAGCTGGGCGGCCTGACGCGCAAGCTGAAGGGCGCCGGGCTCGATGAGGGCGCCGGCACGCGCCTGCTGGTGCATGCCGCGCAGCTGATGGCCAGCGGCATGGCGCCGGCCAAGGCCTGCACCGCGGCCATTGCCCGCCCGCTGGCCGACGAACCCGATACGCGCGATGCGCTGGACGATTTGATCCGCGCTGTTTTTTGAACTCCGGCGATGACCGAACGCAAGCTCTTCGCCGACGAACTCGAAGCGCGGCTCGACGAACTGCTGCTGCTGTCCCTGCGCGGACGTTCCGCGGAGAAGCCGGCGGCCCAGCTCGAGGCCCTGCCGCGCGAGATCCAGGAGCGGGTGCTGCACTGGGCCGGCGTTGCGGCGCAGACTTCCGATGACCTGGGCTGGCTGATTGCATCGCTGGCCGCAGAGCATGCCGCCGGCCTCGACGCGCAACTCGACGACTGGGTACGCGCCGGGCTCGAAGCCTACGACCGCAGCGGCCTGGCCGCCACGCGCCGCACGCTGAACGAACTCGCCGCGGCGAATCGGGTCCGTTCGCAGCAGCCGCAGGGCGCCGTCGCCTTCGCCGCCGTGGAACGGCGTCTGTCGCGCTTCCTGCAGGCGCTCGACGGGCGGCCGCTCAAGCTCGTCAGCGGCCCGCGGGCCTGGACCGACACCGAAACCCTGTGGCTGCCGGAGCGCATCGAACGCGCGCCCGACACCGAAGGCAACCGCCTCCTGTACAAGGCCATGGCGGCGCTGTTGTGGGCGCAGACGCGCTTCGGCAGCTTCAACGTTGATCCCGAGCCCGAGCTCGAACAATGGCCCGATCGCGACGCGGCGCTGCGCTGGTTCGCCGTGTTCGAGGCGATGCGCCTCGAAGCCTGCATCGGCGTCGAGCTGCCGGGCCTCGCCCACGAGATCGCCGGCCTGCGCGGGCCGTGGCCGCCGCAGCTGGCCGCCACGGCGCAAAGGCTGGCGCGGGCCGGGAGCACCGCCGCCGACAGCCTCGCCGCGATGGCCGAGTTGCGAAAACTCGGCGCTGGCGATACGCCGGACCTGCCGCACCTGGGCGTCATGGATCCGGTCGCCGCCCGCCGCGTGCGCGCCGCACGGATGGTGCGCGACGTGGCGGTGCTGCGGCGCGCGCTGAATGTCATGGCCGCCACCACGAACAAGGCCGGCGCCGCCGACAATCCGGACTACCCGCCGCTGGCGGCGGAGGGCGGGATGCAGGTGCCCGAGCCGCAGGCCGACCTGCTGTCCCTGCCGCCGCCGGCCCGCGAGGCGGCAAAGTCGCTGATGCAGGATTTCGGCGAGATCCCCCCCGAGGCGCTGCACGCCGCGGGGCCGGGCCCCTGGCAGCCGGTCGATGGCGTGGATGAGCCGGTGAGCGTCGGCGTCACCACCCAGCCCGACGCCTTCTATGACGAGTGGGATTACCGGCGCGGGTCATGGCGCCACGGCTGGTGCCACATGTACGAGATGGAGGGGCCGCCCGGCGACCAGGAGTGGGTCGATGAGGTGCGCAGCCGCCACGCCCATCTGATCCGCAGCATCCGCCGCCGTTTCGAGGCCCTGCGCGGCGAGGACAAGCCGCAGCGGCGCCAGTTCGACGGCGAGGAAATCGACCTCGACGCGCAGATCGAGGCGCGCGCCGACCGCAAGGGCGGCAGCGAACCTTCGCCGCGCCTGTTCATCCATCGCCGCCGCGTCGAGCGTTCGCTGGCGGTGATGTTCATGGTGGACATGAGCGGCTCGACCAAGGGCTGGGTCAATGAGGCCGAGCGCGAATCGCTGGTGCTGCTGTGCGAGGCGATCGAGGCGCTGGGCGACAGCTACGCCATCTACGGCTTTTCCGGGTGGACGCGCACGCACTGCGACATCTACCGCATCAAGCGCTTCGCCGATCGCTACGATGCCGCCACGCGCAGCCGCATCGCCGGCATCGAGGCCAAGGACTACACCCGCATGGGCGTCGCGGTGCGCCACCTCTCCGGCCTGCTACAGAAGCAGAACACCCGCCACAAGCTGCTGGTGACGCTGTCCGACGGCCGCCCCGACGACTACGGCGACGAATACCGCGGCCGCTACGGCATCGAGGACACCCGCCGCGCGCTGCTCGAAGCGCGCGAGAAGGGCATCCGCAGCTACTGCGTCACCATCGACCGCCACGGCGCCGACTACCTGCCGCAGCTCTACGGTCCGGCGCACTATTCGGTGATCGACGACGCCAGGAAGCTGCCGCAGAAAATCGCGGAAATCTACCGCAAGCTGACGGGCTGAACTTCCTTCCGCAACCGGTACCCGGCAGATGGCCCGAATCCTCATCCTCTTCTCGACCACCGATGGGCATACCGTCAAGATCTGCAGGCGGTTGCAGGAGCGGATCGAGCAGGACGGCCATCAGGCGACGCTGGTGTCCGTTGCCGACGCGCCCGGCCCCGACCTCGACGCCTTCGACAAGATCGTGATCGGCGCCAGCATCCGCTACGGCAAGCACGGCAAGGCGGTGGTCGAGTTCATCAACGCCAACCGGCAGCTTCTGGAGCGCAAGCCGAATGCGTTTTTCTCGGTCAATATCGTCGCCCGAAAGCCGGAAAAGAGCGATCCGGAGACCAATCCCTACCTGCAGAAATTCCTGCGGCAGATCGCCTGGCGGCCTGGCAGGCTGGCCGTCTTCGCCGGCAAGCTGGATTACCCCAGGTACGGGGCCTTCGACCGTTTCATGATCCGTCTGATCATGCTGATTACGAAGGGCCCGACCGATCCGGCGACGGTGATCGAGTTCACCGATTGGAACAAGGTCGAGGATTTCGGCCGGGTGATCAGCGAGATGTAGCTTGACTGCCGGGCGGCAATGAACTCGCCTCGTCCGGCTGCTCGCCGCGCTGCACGGACCGTGCGGGTGCGGCGAAAATTCAGGTAGCGCCGATCACTTCGGAATGGTCATGACGGCGACGATGATGGTAGCGATCAGGAACAGGATCGGAGCGCCGAGCTTCGGCTTTTCGGGTACGACGACGCCACGAACTTTCTCGGATCTCCTTCCGATCCCGTTGATACGCACATAGAGTTCCACCACGGTTCCGGCAATGGCGAGGAGTGCAACGTAGAAAATGATGGTGCGGATTTCCATGTCAGTGTCCTAGCCCGGCAGCGGACTGGTATTGATAGGCGCTTTTCCGCCGTGCGCGATGCGGGTGGCAGGTTTGAGGCTCATTGGCTGTTCCTTCGTTGGCGGGCCGGCATTCAGACCCGGGACCCATCCTATTCTGAATTTCCCGGCGCGGCATAGCCAAGTGCGCGCTGATCGCCGGCGAGCGCCTCGCCGGCGCCCTGCTGTGCAAGGAAACCCGTGCCACCGACTGGCTCATCGACCTCGCCAGCAACGGCGGCAGCACCCAGGCGGTGCGCAAGTGGATCTTCGCCCCGCTGGCTGCCCCGTCTGCTGCCGGCCCCGCGCGCGGGCGCATCGTCTGCAACTGCTTCGACGTCGCGGAAAACGAAATCCGCGCCGACCTCGCCGCAGGGCTCGACCTCGCCGCGCTGACGGAACGGCGTAAGTGCGGCAGCAACTGCGGCTCCTGCCTGCCGGAACTCAGGCGGCTGGCGGCCGGCGGCATGGTTGTGGGCGCGGCCTGAGTCGGCAACTGTCGAAGCGGCTATCCCCCTCCCCTTGAAAAGGGCTCTACCGACCCCATATCGGGCCGGTACATTCTGATTCTTCAGGGGAATTCCATGACCACCGCGACCCAAGACCCGACCGCTTCCAAAGAAACCCTCGGCTTCCAGACCGAGGTCAAGCAACTGTTGCAGTTGATGATCCACTCGCTGTATTCCAACCGCGAGATCTTCCTGCGCGAACTGATATCCAACGCATCGGACGCCTGCGACAAGCTGCGCTTCGAGGCCCTGCACAACGCCGGCCTGTTCGAGGGCGATTCCGACTTCAAGATCCGCGTCGCCTTCGACCCGGTGGCGAGGACCCTGACCATCGCCGACAACGGCGTCGGCATGAACCGCGAGGAAGTGATTACTAACCTCGGCACAATCGCCAAGTCCGGCACGCGCGAATTCTTCTCCAAACTGTCGGGCGACGAAAAGAAGGACGCCAGCCTGATCGGCCAGTTCGGCGTCGGCTTCTACTCCTCCTTCATCGTCGCCGACAAGGTCACCGTGCTGACCCGTCGCGCCGGCGCCGAACCGAGCCAGGGCGTGCGCTGGGAATCGGAAGGCACGGGCGAATTCAGCATCGAGATGGTCGACCGGCCCAGCCGCGGCACCGAGATCACCCTGCACCTCAAGGCCGACCAGGACGACCTGCTTTCCTCCTGGAAGATCAAGTCCATCATCCGCAAGTACTCCGACCACATCGTCCAGCCCATCGTGATGAAGGGCGAAAAATGGGACGAGGAGGCCAAGCAGCAGGTCGCCACCGATGAGGATGAGACCGTCAACCAGGCCTCCGCCTTGTGGGCCCGCCCCAAGAACGACATTACCGAAGAGCAGTACAAGGAGTTCTACAAGCATGTCGGCCATGACTTCGAAGATCCGCTGACGTGGACCCACGCCCGGGTCGAAGGCAAGACCGAATACACGCAACTGCTCTATGTCCCGGCGCGCGCGCCTTTCGACATGTGGGACCGCAACGCGCGGCATGGCGTCAAGCTCTACGTGCGCCGTGTCTTCATCATGGACGACGCCGAGCAGCTGATGCCGCTCTACCTGCGCTTCGTCCGCGGCATCGTCGATTCGGCCGACCTGCCGCTCAACGTCTCGCGCGAGATCCTGCAGGAATCGAAGGACATCGAGGCCATCCGCAACGGCTGCACCAAAAAGGTCCTCGGCATGCTGGAAAGCCTGGCCAACAGCGAGGATGCGGCGGAGAAGGAAAAGTACGCCACGTTCTGGGGCGAGTTCGGCAAGGTGCTG
>CAIZHL010000109.1 GCA_903932755.1 uncultured beta proteobacterium | reverse complement strand
CATCGTTCGTCGCGGCTCGGGCTTCAGTGGCGGGTGATTTACCGAGTTGTCGCAAACGTGTTGCAGATTCAGGTTGTACATGTCACCGCCCACGATTACAGGAGGCCATGAAATGAAAGAGTTTCGTCCTGCAAAAAAGCGAGTTGAGGTCTCGGTGGGAGAGTCCGTCCGCATCCTGCGAGAACTCCAAGAGTTGAGCCAAAGTCAGCTATCCGAACTCACGGGCATTCCGCAAGCCACCATTTCGGCCATCGAGAACGGGCGAGTCAATTTGGGTGTTGAGCGTGCAAAGGTATTTGCCCGTGCCCTCCAGTGCCATCCAGCCGTGCTTGTGTTTCCCGGCTGGGAGGTTCCGCTTGGACGCGCCGCATAACCCGCCGGTCGACCTTGTTCCCTTCGGTCACTGGACGCTGCGCGATAAAGCCACGCAGCGCCGGTCACCTGCACGTTGGGGCTTACCATATATCCGTATGGCTTTTTGTATGGGCTAATGCTACTCTGTGTCCATGGCAAAAACTCGCTTTGATTGGGACCCCGAAAAGGACGCCGAGAATCAGGGAAAGCACGGAGTCGCTTTCTCCCGCGCCCAGCACGCCTTTGCCGACCCGCAGCGCGTAATTGCCAAGGACGAGACGCACAGCCAGGCCGAAGAGCGCTTCTATTGCTTCGGCGAAGTTGATGGCGGTGTGCTCACAGTGCGGTTTACTTACCGCGCTTCGGTAATTCGAATCATCGGCGCCGGCTATTGGCGCAAAGGAAGGACGATCTATGAGCGCGAAAATCAAATACACCGATGAACCCCTTGGTAAGGTTCAGGTGGTTCCTGACTTCCTCCCTTCTCCCGCCGAACTGGCATTTCGTGAAGAAGGCGTGAAAGTAACTCTGGCTCTGAGCAAGAAGAGCATCGAGTTCTTCAAGTCAGAGGCCACGAAACACCACACGCAGTACCAGCGCATGATTCGGCGGCTTCTCGACGCCTATGTTGACGGCCAAACCCCAACCCGGCAGTCCACACGGACGCTGCGCGACAAAGCCGCGCAGCGCCGGTAACTTCTACGTTCGGCATCGCAAAACGAACGGTCGCTCTCCTCATGCTCTCACCACAAGTCAAAGAATCCGCCGCTAGCAGCGTGCTCTGCTGGCTGGCGACGGTCGATGAGTCCGGTCAGCCAAACGTGTCACCGAAGGAGATCTTCGCTGTGTTCGACAGTGAGCACCTTGTCATCGCGAACATTGCGTCTCCAGCAAGCGCCCGCAACATAGAAACCGACTCTCGCGTGTGCGTCAGCTTCGTTGACGTTTTCGTTCAGAAGGGCTTCAAGGTCACCGGTCTGGCCCGGAACGTGAAGAAGTATGACCCCGACTTCTCCGTCTGGTCCCCGCCGCTGGCGAAAATGGCAGGACCAAGATTCCCGATTCACAGCGTGTTCGTCGTACAGGTCAAAGCCGTTGAGCCGATCCTGGCACCAAGCTATCGCCTACACCCCAACGAAACCAGCGAAGAGTCCCAGATCGCCTCAGCCATGCAAGCTTATGGTGTCCAGTCCGCGCGAGGCGATGCCTAACATGGCGCTCAACCTCGCTCCCTTCGGTCGCTGGACGCTGCGCGATAAAGCCGCGCAGCGCCGGTGACTTCTACGTTCGGCCCCTCCAGTTCGCATTCGCGAGTTGCTCTTGTCTAAGCACTACATTGTAGTTACACTGCACACATGGGCACACCTCACTTCGAGTGGGATGATCGGAAGGCTACTGCGAACGCCAAGAAACACGGCGTGAGCTTCGATGAGGCCAAGTCCGTCTTCGTCGATGAGCGCGCCAAGCTGATCGACGATCCCGATCATTCAGAAGACGAAGACCGCTTTGTTCTTCTTGGCCTAAGCAGTGCGCTTCGCCTGCTGCTTGTCTGTCACTGCTATCGGAGCGAAAGTAACGTCATTCGCATCATTTCCGCACGCAAGGCGACTGCCAAGGAATCCAAATCTTATCCATAGAGGTGCCACATGCGAAAAGAATACGACTTCTCCACTGCGAGGAAGAATCCATACGCAGCACAACTCAAGAAGCAAATTACCATTCGACTCGACGAGGAGTCCATCACGTACTTCAAGACAATCTCTGAAGACGTAGGCATTCCGTACCAGAGCCTCATCAACCTGTACTTGAGGGACTGCGCTGCTTCTCATCGCAAACTCGATCTCAATTGGAAATAGGCGCGCTTGTTATTCGCGTGGCCGAACCCGTCTTTCCAGAGGACGCTGCGCGATAAAGCCGCGCAGCGCCCCTGAGCTAGGACGTTGTACATCTGCTTGGCATTGTCGCTCGCACGAATGAAGAAGAACGATAGCCCGATCTTCGCTATGCTGCCCGCCGGTGTTCTGGCCAAGGCCAAAGCACTCGTGGACGAGTTTCGCGCTGAGGCTCAATTGAAAGAACTGGTCTGGCGCAACGTCGTTGGCGTCACCGCCGTTATCATTCTGTTGTTGTTCGCAAATGGTGCGAACGGCTTTGTCTTTGGCTCCACCGCCGGAGCAATGCTCAAAAGTACAGCTCCGTCAGTTGTTCCTTACACCTGGACCTACGCTGTCTTTGTCGTCTTGGGTGGGATGGCATTCAGTTTCAACGCATTTATCACTTGGCTGGAACTATTGGCTTTTCGCCGCAACAATCCGCTTGCCTCCGCCAAGTCGAGCCGCCTCCGCTTCTATCGCCGCGCCACGTGGCTTCCCCTCATTCCGCTGATCGCAGTTCCCGCCGCATTCAACGCGCTTTTGGACGTTTCCTTCTTTCTCGTTTCTGTTGGTTTCGCGTTCGCAGTGATGCTTGTGGTCACTCTATTCGCAGATGTATAAGTGCGAGGTCAATCATACGGAGAAGCGCCTGCGCCGAGTCCGTTCTGCCATTCGTTGCGTCCAGAACATTCCTTCAGAGAAGCGGCTGTTTGAACAAAACACCTGCCTACAGCAACTTGCGCCACTCGCGAACAAATAGGCCTGGCCCGGCAGTCAACCGGACCTGCGCGATGAAGCCGCGCAGCGCCTGTTAGCTCCAGCTTAGACCGCGTTAGACCTCATGGGCACGACCACGGCACTTCGTCGCGAAATCAAGCGCCGCTTCATTCCGGCCATTGAGAAGGAGGGCTTTGCGCTCGACGAACGAAACGCGCCCGCCTTCTGGATTTTTCGTCGCAAAGCCGAACGCTCCGTTCATGTTTTTTGCCTGCAGTGGGAGAAGTACGGTCGGCCCCGCTTCAGAATCGATCTTGGCACCTGCCCGCTTGAAGGGCTTGAATTCTCCGGCAATCGCTTCGCATGGGAAGACATGCACCCGCACTGGGTTCTCGACGCGACAACATTGATCCCAAAACGAGGAACGTCCTCGCGCGCATGGTTCCGTCAGGACACGACCTGGTTGCGCCGGCTGTTCGGGGCGCCTGCCCTGCGTTCCCCCGGCGAAGTCGTCGACGAGCTGTTGGCACTATTTCCGGAGGCTGACAAATACTGGGCCGAAGGCACCTTAGGGCCGCATATGCGGCAATGGCGAGTGTCAAGATGAGGTCTGACCCTGGATTCGCGCGGACCTGCGCGAGAAGTTGCGCAGGCCGCTCCCTACCACAGTCGGCCATGCAGCGGAGGGGCTGCAAACCGGCGCGCCCTGACATGGCGGTCGCCCCCGTTCGCTTCGTTATCCGGGCGCCGCGCCGGGCCTGACAAGGGAGCATCATGATTCCTCAGAGTTGTCTGCTTATCGAGAGCAAAAAATTTCCCGTCCTGCCCGGCGAAGACCAGGAAATCACCAACGAGCGCATGTACGGTAAGGCGCTCTGCCAGTACCTGCAATCCGAGTTGCCGCCCGCCGGCATCAAGGTGCCGTCGTACTGTAACGAGGACTGGGGTTGGTGGCTGGATGTCGAGCGCGGCGCTTTCAAGATGGGGCTATGCATTTACTCCGACCCCGCGGCAGCCAAAGACCCGGAAAGGTACGCGCTGCTCCCTTCCATACATCAGGAGAAGAAATGGTCGTGGGCCAAGTTCAAAAAGGTCGACCTCGCAAAAGATGTGCTGGAAATTATCGCCATCGTCGAGCGGGTCCTGAAGCGCGACAAGGACATTCCGGTTGTTACGAGGCACGATGACTACCCGTTTGAATGAGGCCCGCCCCATCCGTCAACACGGACGCCGCGCGATGAAGCCAATGACAGCTTCCGTTTCGTGGCTCGTCGCCGTGTCGCCAGCGCCGACTTTTTTCAGCCCCGGCGCCCCTGGCAAGGCGTTGACCCACCCGGCGGTCGAGCCTGAGCCAGAACGGCAAAGCCGGAAATTCAACATTGCGCTCCATGGGACGCTGCGTTATAAAGCCGCGTAGCGTCAGCCCTGTCAGACGCACTTAGCCCGATCGCCAATGCCAATAAGCCGCAAAGGACGCTTCTTCGAGACGGATGACCTGGGTATCGTCAAGTCCCTGGGGATCGAGAGCGCGCATTTGCCTGCGTGCATCGACGAGATCAACCGGCGCGGGATCCAGGGCGTATTCGGCTGTCCGGCCTTCGGCTTTGGTGAGGACAACCTGGATTTTCTCGCGGAGCTGAGCGGCATCCGGCAAGTCTGGTTCTGGGAGGTTTCGCTCAGGAGGATCGATGCCCTGTACCGGCAGGAGGATCTTGAATACTTCGGCATCCACCCGAAGCGGCCGCCGATTGATTTTTCCCGCCTGCAGCGCCTGCGCGATGCGGTCTGGGAGCCCGTTGCCAATGACAGCGGGATCGACCGGCTGACCCGCCTCCGGCGCCTGGACATCTGGCGCTACAAGTCCGGCAGCAGGGACTTCGCCGAACTCTCGCTGCCTGAGTCGCTGCGCAAGCTTGAGTTCAATTGGTGCAATCAGGAATCCGTCGCAGCGCTCCAGGCGCTGCCGAAGCTCGAGGAACTGCAGTTCCATTACTGTCGCAATCTGCGCTCGCTCGATGGCCTGGCGAAGAGCATGCCGGGCCTGAAGAAACTCGTCGTCACGCGATGTGCGAATCTGGAGGGGATCGATGAGGTACTGCAGATGCCGCTCGAGCACCTTTACATAAACATCCGGGGCAAGACGGTGGCCGACAAATCGCCGCAGCCGGTGCCGCAAACCCGCCCGGCCGGGCTCGCCCCCTAGTCTTCCGATGTCGCCGCTCTTCACCTTCGTGCTGCTGGTGGTTTCGGCTGCCGTCGCAGTCCTGGCGGCAGTACTCGTGCGCTTCAACCGGAAAAGGCTGCACATCGCCCGCTGCGCCGCCTCCGCCGCGCCGGAGCAGCTTGAGCGCATCTACGCACTTGTCGAGTCGCTGGGCACCCTGCCTGCGAACGGCCATGTGCTGGCTCGCACCAACCAGCGCACCGGCGAGAGCAGGTGCCTGGTGCCGGTGCCGATGGATCTGGCCGGCTTTCCGTGGGCCGGAAAAGTCATCGAGGCCACGGCCGGAAAGGACGTTCAATTTCGTTTTGTGGACGCCGCCGTCTCCGCGCCGGCGCTGGCGGGACAGCTGTATCGGGCGGTAAGGGTTCCGCGCCACCTGACGAAGAAATCCGCCAAGGAGCGGAACAGCTTTGATCCCGCGCGCCATGTCGCAAGCAGCGCGGAGTTGCGGGCGGCCCTGGCCCAGGTGTGCCCGAAGTACCCGGCCGAGTTGCTCGTCTACCTGTTGTGCGCGGGCCGCAACAGCTTCGAGTTCGAACCGGTCGACCAGGCGCGCATAGGCAGCAGCCCGGCCTGGGTCCAGGACCCTGCATACCCAAGCTGCCCGGAGTGCCGCGCGCGCATGGTGCTCGTGCTCCAACTGCCGGGGACGTTGATCGACAGGAAGGCGTTTCACCGGGGAACGTTCTACCTGTTCGGCTGCACCGCCCATCCGGACCAGACCCGGAGCCTGGGGCAATTCACTTGAAGACGGCCGGGACGGGTCGCAGGGACAGGCGGAAAACCGCGCTTTCGGGTTCCCTGCCTGCGGCCGGCCCTCACCTCGAAAGTTGCACATCACAGGATTCCGCTCATGAACATCGATGACATTCCATTCGGCACTACGGACTGGTCGAGCGTGCCGGCCACCGAACACCCGGGTGAGAAGGGAAGCGCCCTTTGGCGTACGCGCCAGTTCGACCCCATCAGAGTCCGCATGGTCGAGTATTCGCCGGGCTATCTTGCCGACCACTGGTGTTCCAAGGGACACATTCTCCTTTGCCTGGAAGGCGAACTGCATACCGAGCTTGAGGATGGACGGCAGTTCGTCCTGACGCCGGGAACAAGTTACCAGGTGGCGGACAAGGCCGAAGCCCATCGCTCATCGACACCGACCGGCGCCAGGCTGTTTGTGGTGGATTGACATGGAACAACGGATTGAACCACTCGCCGGAGCCGACGCCAGGGATGTCTTCGAGAAGCGGCGCTGGGTCAGGGAACATTACGACGCCGGGTCGCAGCACAGGTACGAAACACTGGAAGGCAAGCTGCACCTGCTAGATGTCATCCTGAAGCAGGCCTGGATCGACCCCGACGACACGCTGAAACTGCAATGCCTGGGCATTGCCTTTGGCGATGCGCTGGCGCAAGAGCTGGGGCTGACCTGGGTCATCGTCGAGGACGACTATGGGCGCGATCCTGCCTTGATTCTCGAAGGCACTTCCATTGTTTCGTTTCCCCTGACCGCCATCTCGAAGCGGGTTCAGGCCGGAGAAACAGTCGATGTTCGCTCGCTGTTCCGCTCGGCATGCGAAACCATCGCGCGGCTTCGCGATGAGCAGGCCTGACCCCGCCGCGCACTCGCGGCAGGCTCCGCTTTTCCGGCGCACGGGCGCGACATTGAAAAGTCGGCGCTGGCGGAACGGCGAATGAAAGCGGCGATAATCCGGCACTCGTGCCGGATGCCGCCGACTTGCAGCGCCGTGCCGCCCGATCCCGAAACCTCCTGAATGCGCCGATGAAAACATCCCTGCTGGTTTGCCTTGCCCTGCTGGTAGCCGCGGCCGTCGCGATCCAGGCCGGCATCCTCGGCGGCAGCCGGCCGGCCGACATCGGGGTCGGCAATGGCCGCCTGAAGCCGCCCTCGCCCACGCGCAACAGCGTTTCCAGCCAGGCCGTGCTGTATCCGGAACATCCGCAGCGGGCCTATGCCGACATCAAGCCGCTGCCGCTCAGGCACGGCTCCGGCGCGGCCTCGCTGCAGGCACTGGCCGCCGTGCTGGCGTCCATGCCGGACGTCACGGTGGTGACGCAAGGGCCGGACTACATCCACGCCGAGGCGAAGACGCGCTGGCTGAAGTTCGTCGATGACCTGGAGTTCTGGTTCGACCCGGCGCGCGGCGTGATCGAGCTGCGCAGCGCCAGCCGCCTCGGGCGCGAAGATTTCGGGGTGAACCGGGAAAGGATCGAGGCGATCCGGGCGGCCTACCTGGCCCTCCCCTGAGCCGGCGCGGCGGAGTCTCCCGCCGCGCGCTTGCCTCAGCGCTGGTATTGCGGGGCCGTGGCGCTGCCGCCGACCGCAAGGCGGACGTTGAGCTTTGCCGACTTGACTTCGACGGCCAGCCGGCCGCGCGCGGTCTGGTCGGCGGCGATGGCGACCGCGCCGCTGGCGGTCAACTCTCCCGCGCCAAGCCGGATCTCCGTAGCGTCGATGCGTCCGGCGTCATAGAGCAGGTTGGCCTTGAGCGATTCGAAGATGAACTGCTCGCCCTGGCCGCGTCCCTGCAGGATCCGGTCGAAATCGACCCCCGCCAGAACGCCGCGCCCCATGCCTAGCTGCGCCTGAACCTGGGCCCGGGGCAACAGTTCCTGGACTTTCGGCGCGACGCCGACGACATCGCCCTGCGCCTCGAAAACGCCGTCCTTGAACCAGCCCGGTGCGACGGCGGCGGCATTGACGCGGTTTGCGGTGAACTTGCCGCCGAGCTTCCAGTTGCCCTGCCAGCTCAGCGTGGCGCTGCCCGCCAGTTCGCCGTTGTACAGCCAGGCCTTGAATTCGCTGATGCTCAGACGCTCGGGCGACAACTGCCCGGCGGCGGAGACGTCGGTCAGCTTCAGCTTGCCGGCAAACGGCAGGTCGAAGCGTTCGGCATTCAGGCTCACGTTCCAGGCGCCGGGACCGCGCACGCCGCTCAACTTGACCTTGCCGGCGTCGGCGTCGTCGGCCTGCGCGGCGAACTCGACCAGCTGGCCTTCCGCCACCTTGGCCTCGATGTTCAGCGGCGGCAGGAATTTCGGCTCGCTGGCAAGCACCAGGCCGCTGGCGGTGAAGGCACCGGCCTTGAGCGGCAGCTTGCCGGCGCCGGCGCCAAGCAGGTTCATCAGCACGGGCACCGGCAGGCGGGCTTCGTCGAGGTGCAGGGCATCGAACTCGGCGGGCATGCCCCACAGCACGGAAAACGGCGCACCGAGGATGACGCGGTTAACCCGCACGCCGTCGGCGCCATCGCCGAGGACGACATAGTTGACGACCAGCCGGATCTTCGGCACCAGTTCGACATGCGCGCCGGCCGCCTTGACTTCGACGCCGAGGGCGCTCGTGGCCATGGTTTCGAAGGCCTGGCGCTTGCCGTCCATGGGCAGGAACTTGATCAGGTACAAGGCCATGACCGGCAGGACGAGGGCGATGATCATCGCCGCAATGCGCGACCGGTGCTTGATTTGCAACTGCCGTTCGAGCACCCGCTGGCGGATCCGCTCGCGGTCGCGTTCCTCTTCCTCCAGGCGGGCCTTTTCCTCGGCCTCGCGACGCGCCTTTTCTTCGGCCTTGCGGCGGGCTTTTTCTTCGGCTTCGCGGCGCGCCTTCTCTTCAGCCTCGCGCCACGCTTTTGCTTCAGCTTCGATGCGCGCCTTTTCCTCGGCTTCGAGGCGGGCCTTTTCTTCGGCTTCGCGGCGGGCCTTTTCTTCGGCTTCGCGGCGCAGTTTTTCTTCGGCTTCGCGTTTGGCGCGCTCTTCGGCTTCGATGCGCGCCCGCTCCTCGGCTTCGATGCGGGCTTTTTCTTCGGCTTCGCGGCGAGCCTTCTCTTCGGCTTCGCGGCGCAGCTTTTCTTCGGCTTCGCGTTTGGCGCGCTCTTCGGCTTCGATGCGCGCCCGCTCCTCGGCTTCGATGCGGGCTTTTTCTTCGGCTTCGCGGCGGGCT
>CAIZHL010000108.1 GCA_903932755.1 uncultured beta proteobacterium | reverse complement strand
TTCCTGATACATGGCTTCCAGCGCCACTGCCTGGCTCTGGGTTTCGGCCAGCTTCGCCTCGAGGACGGCGACCTTGGCCTGCAGTGCCGCCAGCGATTCCTGGCTCTGGCGGGCCAGGCTGCGCCCTTCCTTTGCCACGGTGTCGCCATCGGCGAGGCGGCGCGCCAGTTCCTGCTGCAGGCTGCCGACCTGCATCCGGGTGTCGACCCACTGGGCGACGACAAGGACCAGCGCAACGGCCGCGACAGCTACCGTCGGCCGGCGCCAGGCCGCCTTCCAACCGGAATTGCCCGTGTCGGCCGGCAGCAGGGTTTCAGTTTGAACGGGAGTTTCCATGAGATTCGAAGTATTGCACGAGTCCGGTCATCAGGCCGTCATCGCCCGGTTCGGTTGGAATTACGTTGCCAAGGCCGAGGGCCTGGGCCTGTTCTGCGATGCGCACGTGCGGCACGAACGCGGGCGTCTTTTTCAGCCACGCCTGCCCGAGACGGCCGATCATTTCATGAAAATTGCGCAGGCCTTCGCTGCTGGTCAGGGTTACGGCATCGAGCTGCCCCAGTTCCCACAGCTTGAGCAGAGGTGCCGGGTCGAGTTGCGGCCGCGCGCGGCGATAGCAGGTCACATACTCGATCGTGGCGCCGCGCGCCTTGAGGGTGTCGCCGAGCAGTTCGCGGCCGCCGTCGCCGCGAAAAATGATCACGCGCTTGTCCCTTACCTCGATCAGTTCGGGGAGTTCCAGCAAGGCTTCCGAGTCGAAGCGCAGCGACGGCGAAATGACTTCATGGATCCCGTGGCGCGCCAATTCATTCTCGCTGCTCTTGCCCAGGGCGGCCACGCGCAGTCCGGCGGGCCACGCGCGACGCGACAGAATCAGGGCCAGGGCCTTTTCGATCGCATTGGGGCTGACAAAAACAGCCAGGTCGAAGCTGTCAAGCCGGATCGCCGCAGCCAGCACCGGTGCGATGTTTTCTATGTCGCGAATTTCCAGCACCGGGTAGAGCACCGGGATCGCCCCTTGCGCGGTCAAGGCCGTGGCGATATGGGCCGCCTGCCCGGCCGGGCGCGTCACCACGACATGGCGGCCGGCCAGAGACACTTCAGCTTCCGAGTGCGGCGAGGATTTCGGCGGCGCCCTGCGCGCGCAACTCGGATGCCAATTGCAGACCGAGCGCTTCGGGATCGGCGGCACCGCCGATGAGTTCGGCATGTGCCATGCGCTTGCCGTCGGGCGACGCGACGAAACCACGCAGGTAAATGCCGCCGTCGCGCATTTCGGCATAAGCGCCGAGAGGAACTTCGCAACTGCCGGCCAACGCGCGCGAAACGGCGCGCTCGGCGCGCACGCAGGCGGCGGTGGCCGGGTCGTTGAGCGGTGCCACCCAGGCCGCAACCTCCGGACGCGAAGCCAGCGCTTCAATGCCCAGTGCACCCTGCCCCGCTGCGGGCAGCGAATCTTCGGCCGGCAGCACGGCGCGGATGCGCTGGCCGAGGCCGAGGCGCTTCAAGCCGGCGGCGGCAAGGATGATGGCGTCGAACTGGCCTTCGTCGAGTTTGCGCAAGCGGGTGTCGAGATTGCCGCGCAAGGGGGTCACGGCGAGATAAGGGTAGCGTGCATGCAACTGTGCTTCGCGGCGCAGGCTCGAAGTGCCGACCACGGCTCCCGGCGGCATGTCCTCCAGACTGGCATATTTGCTCGACACCAGGGCATCCAGCGGCACTTCGCGGGGACCGATGGCAACCAGGGA
>CAIZHL010000107.1 GCA_903932755.1 uncultured beta proteobacterium | reverse complement strand
GCCGAGATCGCCGGCTTCATGGAACTCGGCCAGTCCTATCGCGGCGAGCGCGCCGAGGTGATGCCTTTCATCGGCAAGACCGTCGACACCGAACTTTCCGGCAACATCATCGACCTCTGCCCGGTCGGCGCGCTGACCTCCAAGCCCTTCCGCTTCTCGGCCCGCACCTGGGAGCTCTCGCGCCGCAAGTCGGTGAGCCCCCACGATGCGCTGGGCAGCAACCTGATCGTGCAGACCAAGCACGACAAGGTGATGCGCGTGCTGCCTCTGGAGAACGACGACATCAACGAGTGCTGGCTCTCGGACAAGGAGCGTTTCTCCTACCAGGGCCTGAGTTCCGCCGACCGACTGACCAAACCCATGGTGAAGCAGGGCGGCGAATGGAAGGAGGTCGATTGGAACGTCGCCCTCGATTACGCCGCGCACGCGCTGCGCGACGTGGCCAAGACTCATGGCGGGGCGGCGATCGGTGGCCTGCTCAGCTCGCATTCGACGGTGGAAGAACTGTACCTCGCGCAGAAATTGTTGCGCGGATTGGGTAGCGAGAACGTCGATTTCCGCCTGCGCCAGAGCGATTTTTCAGCCGACGGCAAGCGCTCCGGCATTCCTTCGCTGGGCATGAAGATCGCCGACATCAGCCGCCTTGACCGCGTTCTGGTAATCGGATCCTTCCTGCGCAAGGATCATCCGCTGATCGCCCAGCGCCTGCGCCAGTCGGCCAAGAAGGGCGCGCAGGTCAGCATCCTGCACAGCGCTAACGATGACCTGCTGATCAACCTGACCGCGCGCGCCATCGCTGCGCCATCGCAACTGCCCGCCTTGCTCGCGCAGGTCGTCAAGGCGGTATGTGCACTCAAGGGCGCAAGTGCCGACGCCGCGTTGTCCGCCCTCACGGTCTCGGCAGAAGCGCAGGCGATCGCCCAAAGTCTGGCTTCGGGCAGCAATACGGGCGTCCTTTTGGGCAACTTCGCGCAGCAGCATCCGCAGGCGGCCACCCTACAGGCGCTGGCCGGCCAGCTGGCAAAGGCGCTTGGCGGCAAATTCGGCTTCCTCGGCGAGGCCGCGAACAGCGTCGGCGGCTATGTGGCCAAGGCCGTTCCGGGTGCCGGCGGACTCAATGCCGCGGCGATGATCAAGGATCCGCGCCAGGCCTACGTGGTTCTCGGCGCCGAACCCGAACTCGATTGCGCCGACGGCGCCCAGGCATTGGCTGCGCTGCAAAAATCTGCCGTCACCGTGGTCCTGACGTCGTTCAAGTCGCAGGCCATGCTCGATTACGCGGCCGTCCTGCTGCCCGTCACGCCCTTCTCCGAAACCTCGGGCAGCTTCGTCAATACCGAGGGCCGCGTGCAGAGCTTCTATGCCGCAGCGAAACCGCTGGGCGATTCCCGTCCGGCGTGGAAGGTCCTTCGCGTGCTGGGCAACCTGCTGGCTTTCAACGGATTCGAGTTCAACAGCAGCGAGGACGTGCGCGGAGAAGCGCTGGGAAGCCAGGCCGAGTTCGTTTCGGGTCTCGACAACGGTCTTTCGCCGGGTGCCCTGAACCTGTCCGCAAGCGCTTCTGGCATCGAGCGCGTAACCGACATACCGATTCATTTTGCCGACGCCTTGGTGCGTCGTGCTCCGGCCTTGCAGCGGGCGGCCGATTCCGCTGCACCCACCGCGCGCATGAATGCCGCAATGTTGTCCAGGCTTGGCCTCGCTGCGGGTGATCTCGTGAAAGTCGGCGCTGGCGGCACGGCGAGCGCAAGCCTCGTGGCGCAACTCGACGCCGGCTTGCCCGATGGGGTGGTGCGAGTGGCTGCGGCGCATGCCGCCACCGTCGCACTCGGTCCGATGTCTGCCGTTCTGAGCGTGGAGAAGGCGTGATGGAAGCCACCGTCCTCAACCTCCTCGCCTCGGTCCTCGGCTCCCTTTGGGCGCCGCTGTGGAACCTGATCAAGCCGGTGTGGCCATTGATCTGGACGCTCGCCAAAATTGTCCTGATCATGGCGCCGCTGTTGTTGTCCGTCGCCTATCTGACATTCTGGGAGCGCAAGGTCATCGGCTGGATGCAGGTTCGCATCGGCCCCAATCGCGTCGGTCCCTGGGGTCTGTTGCAGCCGATTGCCGACGGACTCAAGCTGTTCTTGAAGGAAGTCCTGTTCCCGACAGCGGCGGACAAGAAACTCTTTGTTCTCGGCCCGGTCATGGCCATCGCCCCGGCGCTGGCACTGTGGGCCGTAATCCCGTTCTCCCCTGGCTGGGTGCTGGCCAATATCGATGCCGGCGTCCTGTATTTGCTGGCCGTCAGTTCGGTGGGCGTCTACGGCATCATCGTCGCCGGTTGGGCCTCGAATTCCAAGTATCCGTTCTTCGGCGCCATGCGCGCTTCGGCACAAATGATTTCCTACGAAGTCTCGATGGGCCTGGCCCTGATTACCGTGCTGATGGTGTCTAACAGCCTCAACCTGACCGACATCGTGATGGCGCAGGACAAGGGGCGCGGGGCCGGCATGGGCCTTGGTTTTCTGTCCTGGAACTGGCTGCCGCTGCTGCCCATGTTCGCCGTTTACCTGATATCGGGTGTGGCCGAAACCAACCGCGCGCCGTTCGACGTGGTCGAGGGCGAATCGGAAATCGTCGCCGGACACATGGTCGAGTATTCCGGCATGGCCTTCGCGATGTTCTTCCTCGCCGAATACGCCAACATGATCCTCATCTCGGCGATGACCTCGATCTTCTTCCTCGGCGGCTGGTTGTCTCCGATCGGCTTCATCCTCGACGGTTTCCACTGGATGGCCGCCAAGATGACGGCGATTCTGTTCTTTTTCCTCTGGATTCGCGCCACCTTCCCGCGCTATCGCTATGACCAGCTCATGCGCCTGGGCTGGAAGGTATTCGTGCCGCTGACGCTGGTCTGGATTCTGGTGGTCGGCGTCTGGATGATGTCGCCGCTGACCATCTGGAAATAGGGCCGGGAGAGATCACCATGGGTGCAAAAGACTTCATAGGCAGCCTGTTCCTCAAGGAACTGTTCAAGGGCATGGCGGTGACCGGCCGCTACATGTTCGCGCGCAAGATCACGGTGCAGTACCCCGAAGAGAAAACGCCGCAGAGCAATCGGTTCCGCGGCCTGCATGCCCTGCGCCGCTATCCCAATGGCGAGGAACGCTGCATCGCCTGCAAACTCTGCGAAGCCGTTTGTCCGGCACTGGCGATCACCATTGAAGCGGCCGAGCGGGAAGACGGCAGCAGGCGCACCACCCGTTACGACATTGACCTGACAAAGTGCATTTTCTGCGGATTTTGCGAGGAAGCCTGTCCGGTGGACGCCATCGTGCAGACGCGCATTTTCGAGTACCACGGAGAGGCGCGCGGCGATCTTTATTACACCAAGCAGATGCTGCTGGCCGTGGGCGATCGCAACGAGGCGCAGATCGCCGCCGACCGCGCGCAGGACGCTCCCTACCGCTGACCAAGACATGGAATTCAAGACCGTACTTTTCTACCTGTTCTCCACCATTACGGTGCTGGCCGCACTGCGCGTCATCACGGCGCGCAATCCGGTACACGCTGCGCTGTTCCTTGTGCTGGCCTTTTTCAATGTCGCCGGGCTCTGGATGCTGCTGCAGGCGGAGTTCCTCTCGCTGGTACTGGTCATGGTGTATGTCGGCGCCGTGATGGTTTTGTTCCTCTTCGTCGTGATGATGCTCGACATCAATATCGAGCAGGTGCGCGCCGGGTTCTGGAAAAACCTGCCGATCGGCGGCCTGGTCGGCGCCCTCCTGATCGCCGAAATGGCGGCGGTGCTCTCCGGGCGCTATTTCGGCCTTGCCAGCCTGCCGCCGCAGAACATGCCGGCGAACTACAGCAACACCAAGGAACTGGCGCGGGTGCTGTATACCGACTACGCCTATCCTTTCGAAATCGCCTCGGTGATCTTGCTGGTCGCCATCATCGTCGCCGTCATGCTGACCCTGCGCCGGCGCAAGGACAACAAGGCCATGCATTCGTCCGATCAGATCGCCGTCAAGAGCAAGGACCGCATGCGCCTGGTCAAGATGGCTCCGGAAGTCGAGCTTCCCGCGGCGGCCAACAAAGGGGAGCAGGCATGATTCCGCTGTCGCACTACCTGATCCTGGCGGCCATCCTGTTCGCCATCAGCATTGTCGGTATCTTCCTCAACCGCAAGAACCTGATCGTGCTGCTGATGGCCATCGAGTTGATGCTGCTGGCGGTGAATCTCAATTTCGTCGCCTTCTCGCACTACCTCAACGATCTCTCGGGCCAGCTCTTCGTCTTTTTCATCCTCGTCGTGGCTGCTGCCGAATCAGGTATCGGTCTGGCCATCCTGGTGGTGCTGTTCCGCAACCTGTCCTCCATTGATGTCGAGGATCTCGACACATTGAAGGGTTAAGGGACCATGGGCATGAAGACACTTTATCTGATGGTCCCCCTGGCGCCGCTGGTCGGCGCCATCCTCGCCGGCTTTTTCAGCAGCCTGCTGGGCCGGGCCGGCGCTCACACGGTCACCTCGATCGGCGTCGCGATCTCCTTCATTCTCTCGGTGATCATCTTCCAGGACGTTCAGGCCGGCCACACTTTCAACGGCACGGTGTATCAGTGGATGGAGTCGGGCGGCCTCAAGCTCGAAGTCGGCTTCCTGATCGACCAGTTGACCGTGCTGATGATGCT
>CAIZHL010000106.1 GCA_903932755.1 uncultured beta proteobacterium | reverse complement strand
TGGGGCGGCATGCCCTCGACGATTTCGCCGCTGTCCGATTCCAGCCCGACGGGTTCCGAGGGTGTGGCGAAAATCCTCGGCAAGCCGGTGATGACCATTCCCGGCTGCCCGCCCAACCCCTACAACTTCCTCGCCGCCGTGGTGCATTTCCTGACCTTCGGCAAGCTGCCGGAACTGGACAAGCTGGGCCGTCCCAAGTTTGCCTACTCGCGCCTGATCCACGAAAACTGCGAGCGCCGCGCCCACTTCGACGCCGGGCGCTTCGCCATGGAATTCGGCGACAGCGGCCATCGCCAGGGCTACTGCCTTTACAAACTGGGCTGCAAGGGCCCCGAGACCTACGCCAACTGCTCGACCCTGGGCTTCGGCGATGCCGGCGAGAACAACTGGCCGGTCGGCTGCGGCCACCCCTGCATCGGCTGTTCGGAACAGGGCGTCGGTTTCCAGAAGCCGATCCACCAGGTGGCCAAGATGCTCAATGTGACGCCGCCGCTGCAATACCCGCGCATCGTCGAAGAGCAGGGCAAGGCTGCCTCCTTTGCCTCCGCAGCGGCAGTGGCAGCGGTTGCCGGCGCGGCCGCCGGCGCGGCGATCATGCTGACGCGCAACCTGGGCCTGTCGCATGCGGCCGAGGAAGCAGAACGCGCGAAAGCCGTCGCGAAGCCTGAAGACAAGGCCGGAGCCTGATCATGGGCACCCGGCGAGATTTTCTGAAGGGAGTCCTCGCAAGCGGAGCGGCGGCGGCCT
Organism: uncultured beta proteobacterium; assembly: GCA_903932755.1. Lineage (GTDB taxonomy): Bacteria > Pseudomonadota > Gammaproteobacteria > Burkholderiales > Rhodocyclaceae > Sulfuritalea. The sequence continues at coordinate 2,094 of CAIZHL010000106.1, read as the reverse complement.
GCGTCGCCTCGCCACCGGCCGCCGCGCGTGAAACCCGCCCGCGTCCGCCCGAAGCGCTTGGACTGCTCTACGACGGCACGCTGTGCGTCGGGTGCAAGGCCTGCGTCGCGGCCTGCAAGACCGCCAACAACAATCCGGCCGAGTTTTCCACGGTCGACCACCTGTGGGACACGCCGCTCGATACCTCCGGCTACACCTTCAACATCATCAAGATGTACCGCAACGGCACGATGGATGCGAAGGACCAGGAGGTGAACGGATTCGCCTTCATGAAGACCTCCTGCATGCATTGCGGCGACCCGTCCTGCGTCTCGGCCTGCCCGGTTTCGGCGATGACCAAGGATCCGGTGACCGGCGTGGTCGGCTACAACCCGGACAAGTGCATCGGCTGCCGCTACTGCGTCGCCGCCTGTCCCTTCGGCATTCCCAAGTACCAGTACGACTCGCCCACCGGGCGCATCGGCAAGTGCGAACTTTGCCGCCATCGCCACAAGGACGGCCATTATTCGGCCTGCGCGGAAGTCTGTCCGACCGGCGCCACGCTGTTTGGCCGCACCGAAGATCTGCTGGCCGAGGCCAAGCGCCGCCTGGCCATGAAGCCGGGGGAGATGAACCGATTCCCGCGCGGCCATCTGCGTCCGGCGCAGGAAAAGGCCTTGCAGGGCAAGGCGGACGGAAAAGCTGAAAAACATCGCCACGGCTGGCACGAAGAACCCGACCAGAGCTACGAAACCCCGGCCGGCAAGTACCTGCAGCACGTGTATGGCGAGAAGGAATACGGCGGCACCCAGGTGCTCAAGCTGTCGGGCGTGAATTTCCAGAAGATGGGCATGCCCGACCTGCCGCCCGATGCCGCGGCGGCGATGTCGGAAACCATCCAGCACACGCTCTACGGCGGGCTGCTGATGCCCTTCGCGGTACTCGGTGCGATGACCTTCGTCGCCAAGCGCAACGTCAAGCCGGAGGATGACGAATCCGGCAAGGAGGGGAGCTGATCATGGCCAACAACAATCATGCGGCGCCCGCGCCGATCGGCGGCAGCCTGGTCAATGCCGTGACCCTGATCTGCGGGGTTCTGATCGCGATCATGGTCGCGGTGCTGCTGGTGCGTTTCCTGTTCGGCCTCGGCGCCGTGACCGCGCTCAACGACGGCTATCCCTGGGGCATCTGGGTGGTGGTCGACGTGGTGATCGGATCGGCTTTCGCCTGTGGCGGCTTCTCGGTTGCGATGCTGGTCTACATCTTCAACAAGGGCGAGTACCACCCGCTGGTGCGGCCGGCGCTGCTGGCCAGCCTGTTCGGCTACACGCTGGCCGGCGCCGGGGTGATTTTCGACCTCGGCCGCTGGTGGAACGTCTGGCACATGTTTTCGCCCTGGTCCTTCAATCCCAACTCGGTGATGTTCGAAGTCGCGGTCTGCATCACGCTCTACATCATCGTGATGTGGCTCGAGTTCGCGCCGACCTTCCTGGAATCCAGGGAAAGGCAGGAGACGCGCAAGAAGCTCAACAAGGTGATGTTCTTCCTGATCGCGCTGGGCACGGTGCTGCCGATGATGCACCAGTCATCGCTGGGCACGCTGCTGGTGGTGCTCGGCGTGCAGATCCACCCGTTGTGGCAGACGCCGGCGTTGCCCCTGCTTTACCTGCTGTCGGCGATCACCATGGGTTATGCGGTGGTGCTGTTCGAGTCGTGCCTCGGGTCGTCCGCCGAGCGTCGCCGCCTCGAAACGCACATGCTGACGCCGCTGGCCAAGATCATGCTCGGCTTCCTCGCCGTGTTCCTGGTGGTGCGCGTGGCCGACCTCGTGGTGCGTGGAGCCCTGCCCAAAGCCTTCGTGCCCTCGGTCGAGGCGCTGATGTTCTGGCTGGAAATGCTGAGCTTCATCGCGCCGCTGATTCTGATAGGTGCGGAGTCCAACCGGCGCAACCCGGCGCGCCTGTTCCTCGCCGGCGTGCTGCTGATGCTGGGCGGCGCGCTGATGCGCCTCAACGGCTATCTGATCGGTTATGAGACCAACATCGACGGTGCCGGCGGCTTCACCTACTTCCCGACCCTGGCCGAAGTGCTGGTCACCGCCGGCATGTTCGCGAT
>CAIZHL010000105.1 GCA_903932755.1 uncultured beta proteobacterium | reverse complement strand
GTGCCGATCAACGAACTGGTGCCGATGCCCGGCACGCCGCTGGAAAACGCGCCGCCGCTCGATCCCTTCGAGTTCGTCCGCACCATCGCCGTGGCGCGCATCACCATGCCCGGCTCGATGGTCAGGCTCTCGGCCGGGCGCCAGGAAATGAGTGACGAATTGCAGGCGCTGTGCTTCCTCGCCGGCGCCAACTCGATTTTCTATGGCGACAAACTGCTGACCGCGGGGAACCCCGAGGCCGACCGCGACGAGGCGCTGTTTGCTCGCCTGGGGCTGAACGCAGCGTAACAAGTCCGTGCGCAGCGACTTTGCCGCTGCGGCTGCGTCTTACGATTCAGCCGCGGTGCTTGCCCGCGAAGTGGGCGTCCGCATGGCGGCGCGGCTCGAACTGGTGAAAATCGCGCCGCAGCGCGTGGCCGACATCGGCTGCGCCACGGGCGACGGCATTCGCGATCTGCAGCAACGTTACGGCAAGGCCTTGCCCCTTGCCCTCGACTATGCCTTGCCCATGCTGCATGCCCTGCGTTCGCGCACGCCGCGCCTGCAGCGCCTGACCGGGCGCGGGCCGCGATTGCTCAACGCCGACGTCCGCGCGCTCCCGCTGGCGGCAAACACCCTGGGTCTGGCCTGGTCCAACCTGATGCTGCACTGGCTGGAAGATCCGCTGCCGGCATTCAAGGAGTTGCACCGCGTGCTGGAAGTCGGTGGCCTGCTTTGCTTTGCCACGCTCGGTCCCGACACGCTGAAGGAGCTGCGTCAGGCAGCCCAAAAAGTCGGCGCCGGCGACACGGCGCGGCGCTTTCCCGACATGCACGACCTCGGCGACATGCTGGTTGCCGCCGGTTTCGGCGATCCGGTGATGGACATGGAAATGATCACGCTGAGCTATGCGACCCCGCGCGCCTTCCTCGCCGACCAGCGGCACCTGGGCGTGCGCGATGCGCTGCTTGGACAGCAGGGCTGGCGCGACTGGCGCAGGCTGCTGGGCGGATGGGAGCAGGGTGCCGACGGGCGACTGCCGGCGAGCTTCGAGATTGTTTATGGCCACGCCTGGAAACCCGAGCCGCGGCAGATAGCGGATGGCCGCGCCGTGCTCAAGTTCCATCCGCGATGAAGCGCGCCAAACAGCGGACGCTGCGCTCGATCAAGCCGCGCAACCCCTTGGCGCTGGATCCCCTGCTCAAGAAGGGCGGCGCCCATCAGCGCCAGGACAAGCGCGCCAATCGTGCGCGGCAGAAGGCGGCATTGCGCAGGCGCAGCGACGATATCTGAGCGCAGGTGTTTGGACCACTGAAGACCGCCGGCGGGGAAACTTTCCCCCGCAGGCGGTCTTCTGCTTTTCGATTGTGGAAATCCACATATTGCGCATTGTGAATTGATATATTACAATGTGAAACAGCTGCGATAGGTTGAAACATAAACTAGGTCTATGCTGCGAACAAAAGAAGCCGTACAAAAGAAGCCAAGCGGTTCGCCGGGGTCATGTCCGGGGAATTCCAAAACACCACAACGAGGAGTAGTCATGGCCGCGCCCCAAATCGCGTCATCCGACGCCGATCAGCAGGAAACCCGTGAATGGCTTGAGGCACTGGAAGCCGTAATCGCCCAGGAAGGTCCCGGGCGCGCACATTTCCTGCTGGAACAACTGATTGCGCTGGGCCACCACACGGGCATCAACATGCCCTACAGCGCCAACACCGAATACACCAATACGATCCCCGCCGACCAGCAGCCGGTCACGCCGGGCGATTACGAAATGGAGCAGAAGATCCGCGACTATGCGCGCTGGAATGCCATGGTCATGGTGCTGCGGGCGAACAAGGATGACTCGGGCCTCGGCG
>CAIZHL010000104.1 GCA_903932755.1 uncultured beta proteobacterium | reverse complement strand
TCACAGACGGCGCGGATCGCGGCCTCGAACTCGTCGACGCGGGTGTCCTTCGGCGCCCAGCCGGATTCGATGTGGGCCTCGGCCACGCGCTTGTAGTCGCGCTTGAAGAAGGCGAGGAAATTCTGCGCCAGGTAGTTCTTGTCGACATCCGAGAGCGTGCCGACGATGCCGAAGTCGAGGGCGATGTACTGGCCCTTGCGCGGCCCCTCGGTGGCGACGAAGATGTTGCCGGGGTGCATGTCGGCGTGGAAGAAGCCGTCGCGGAACACCTGGGTGAAGAAGATCTCGACCCCGGCGCGGGCCAGGCGCGGGATGTCGACGCCCTTCTCGCGCAGCTCGGCGATCTGCCCGATGGTCGTGCCGTGCATGCGCTGCATCACCATCACGCTGGTGCTGCACCAGTCCCAATGCACCTCGGGCAGGATCAGCAGGTCGGAGCCCTCGAAATTGCGCCGCAGCTGCGAACAGTTGGCCGCCTCGCGCATCAGGTCCAGTTCGTAGTGCAGGTACTTGTCGAACTCCGCCACCACCTCGCGCGGCTTCAGGCGGCGGCCGTCGGCCCAGAGCGTTTCGAGCAGGCTGGCGGCCACCTGCAGCAGCGCGATGTCGTGCTCGATCACCGGCTGGATGCCGGGACGCAGAATCTTGACCGCGACTTCGCGGCCGTCCGGCAGCACCGCGAAGTGCACTTGCGCCACCGAAGCCGAGGCCACCGGTTCGCGGTCGAAGGAGGCGAAGACCTGGTCCACCGGCTTGCCGTAGGCCTTCTCCAGTTCGGCGATGGCCTGTTCCGAGGGGAAGGGCGGCACGCGATCCTGCAGCTTGGCCAGTTCGTCGGCGATGTCCAGCGGCAAAATGTCGCGGCGGGTCGACAGCAGCTGGCCGAACTTGACGAAGATCGGCCCCAGGTCCTCCAGCGCATGGCGCAGGCGCACCGCGCGCGGGGCCCGCATCTGCTCCGACCAGGCGCGCCAGAACATCAGCCTCTGCGCCGCGGCCAGCAGCCGGGTGCGGATGCCGGGTTCGATCTCGTGTTCGAGCACCAGGCTGTCGAGGCCGTAGAGATAGGCGACGCGGGCGATGCGGATGAGGCGGAAGATGCGCACGGAGGGCAGGGCCGGACAATAAACGGGCAGTATAATTCACGGTTCAATGGAAACACCCGGAAAGACTCAGCGTACTCAAGACATGACAGCATCCAGCGCAGCTTCAGCTCCCGCCCTCGACGTCCGCCAGCACCTTGCCGACCTGCTGCGCACGGCGCTCGCCAGCGTCGCCCCGACGCAGGGCCTGGCTGAAATCATCCTCGAGCGTCCCAAGCAGGCCAGCCACGGCGATTTCGCCAGCAACCTGGCGCTGCAACTGGCGCGCGAACTGAAAACCAATCCGCGCCAGGTCGCCGAGCGCCTGCTGCGCGAACTGCCGCCTTCGCCCTACGTGACGAAAGCAGAGGTCGCCGGCGCCGGCTTCATCAACTTCACCCTGACGCCCGCCGCGCGCAGCGCCGTGGTCGGCGCCGTGCTCGCCGCCGGCCATGACTTCGGCCGCGGCCCGGCGAAGAACGTCCGCGCCGCGCGCCGCCTGCAGGTCGAATTCGTTTCCGCCAACCCCACCGGCCCGCTGCACGTCGGTCACGGCCGCGGCGCCGCCTACGGCGCCAGCCTGGCCTCGCTGCTCGCCTTCGCCGGCTTCGAGGTGACGCGCGAGTACTACGTCAATGACGCCGGCCGCCAGATGGACATCCTCGCCGTCTCGGCCTGGCTGCGCTACCTGGAGCTGTTCGACGAGCCGCTGCCCTTCCCGCCCAACGCCTACCAGGGCGGCTACGTGCGCGAGATGGCGGAGCAGATCAAGCAGGCCCACGGCGACCGCTACGTGCATCCGGCCGAAGCCGTGCTGGCCTGCCTGCCTGAGACCGAGGACATCGAAGCGCGCCTCGACGGCTTCATCCTCGCCGGCAAGGACCTGCTCGGCGAGGACTGGTCCTACGTGCACAGCCACGTGCTGTCCGAACAGCTGGCCGATTGCCGCGCCGACCTCGAAGAATTCGGCGTGCATTTCGACGTCTGGTTCTCCGAGCGCAGCCTCTACGACACCGGCATGGTGGCGCGCGCCGTGGAGAAGCTGGAGAAGTCCGGCCACATCTACACCCAGGACGGCGCCAAGTGGTTCCAGTCCACCGCCTTCGGCGACGAGAAGGACCGCGTCGTCCAGCGCGACAACGGCATGTATACCTACTTCGCCTCCGACATCGCCTACCACCTGAACAAGTTCGAGCGCGGCTTCGACAAGGTGATCGACGTCTGGGGCGCCGACCACCACGGCTACATCCCGCGCGTCAAGGGTGCGCTGTCCGCCTCCGGCGCCGATGCCGGGCGGCTGGACGTGACCCTGGTGCAGTTCGTCAGCCAGTTCCGCGACGGCCAGAAGGTCTCGATGTCCACCCGCTCCGGCGAATACGTCACCCTGCGCCAGCTGCGCCAGGAAGTCGGCAACGACGCCTGCCGCTTCTTCTACATGCTGCGCAAGTGCGACCAGGCGCTGGATTTCGACCTCGACC
>CAIZHL010000103.1 GCA_903932755.1 uncultured beta proteobacterium | reverse complement strand
GGTAGTCGCGCAGGTCGGAGGTGGTGAAGCCGATCTGGTTGTTCACCACGATGTGCACCGTGCCGCCCGTGCCGTAGCCGCGCGTGTTGGAGAAGTTCAGCATCTCCTGGTTCACCCCCTGGCCGGCCACCGCGGCATCGCCGTGGATCAGCACCGGCAGCGCCTGCTTCTTGCCTTCGACACCGCGACGACCTGACGGGCATAGACGGAACCGGCCACCACGGGATTGACGATTTCAAGGTGGGATGGGTTGAAGGCCAGCGTCAGATGCACCGGGCCGCCCGGCGTGCCAACGTCGGACGAGTAGCCCATGTGGTATTTCACATCGCCTGCGGAGAGAGCCTGCTTCTTCTTGCCTTCGAACTCGTCGAACAGCATCGACGGCAGCTTGCCCAGGGTATTGACCAGCACGTTGAGGCGGCCGCGGTGGGCCATGCCGATGACCATTTCCTGCACGCCGACGGTGCCGGCGGTGCGGATCAACTGGTCCATGGCGAGGATCAGGGCTTCGCCGCCTTCGAGCGAGAAACGCTTCTGGCCGACATACTTGGTGTGCAGGTAGCGCTCAAGGGTCTCGGCGTGGGTCAGTTGCACCAGGAAGCGCTTCTTGTCTTCGGCCGCATAAGCCGGCGTGCCGCGAATCGGTTCCAGCTTGTTCTGCAACCAGCGCTTCTGGCCGACGTCCGAGATATACATAAACTCGGTACCGATGGTGCCGCAGAAGGTCTGCCGGCAGGCTTCGAGGATCTCGCGCAAGGTCGCCGTTTCCGGCACTGCGGCGAAAGATCCGGTCTGGAACTGCTGCCCGAGGTCGGCTTCGGTGAAGCCATAGTGCGACGGCTCCAGTTCCGGAATCGACGGGCGTTCGCTGCGCTTCAGCGGATCCAGTTGCGCCCAGCGATTGCCGAGGAAGCGGTAGGCATTGATCATCTGCAATACCTTGACCTGCTTGCCGTCGGAACTGGCGGTACGGGCCGATGCCTGCAGCGTGCCATCCTTGGCCCGCTGCGCGAAGGATGTGATAACCGGGTAGTGGGCTACGTCCGGGCCCGTGTAATTTCCAGCCCCCGGCAGGGTGCCGAGCTTGTCGAAATAATCGCGCCAGGCCGGTTCGACGGAGGCCGGGTTGGCGAGGTAGGCGTCGTACAGCGCCTCGATGTACGGCGTATTGGTGCCGAACAGATACGAGTTGGACAGCATCTGCTTCATCATTGCGTCACCTGCTCATGTGTTGGGGAAAAAAACCGGGGGGCGTCTGCCGCCCCCCGTCTTGGCCGAAAACGGATCAGCGCTGGGCCAGCGCCCTCACGTCGCGCCGGGCCGCACCGGTGTAAAGCTGGCGCGGACGCCCGATCTTGTATTCGGGATCGGTGATCATCTCCTCCCACTGCGTCATCCAGCCGACGGTACGCGCCAGCGCGAAGATGCAGGTGAACATCGAGGTCGGGATGCCGAGCGCCTTCTGCACGATGCCCGAATAGAAATCGACGTTCGGGTAGAGCTTCTTCTCGACGAAATAGGGATCTTCCAGGGCGATCTTTTCCAGTTCCTTTGCCAGCTTGAACAGGCGATCGTTCTCCAGCCCCAGTTCGGCCAGCACGTCGGCGCAGACCTTGCTCATCAGCTTGGCGCGCGGATCGAAGTTCTTGTACACGCGGTGGCCGAAGCCCATCAGCTTGAAGCTGTCGTTCTTGTCCTTGGCACGCTTGATGTACTCGCCGACGCGGGACACGTCGCCGATTTCCTCCAGCATTTCCAGGCAGGCCTCATTGGCGCCGCCGTGAGCCGGACCCCACAGGCAGGCGATGCCGGCGGAGATGCAGGCGAAGGGGTTGGCGCCGGATGAACCGGCCAAGCGCACCGTCGAGGTCGAGGCATTCTGCTCGTGGTCTGCGTGCAGGGTGAAAATGGTGTCGAGGGCATGCACCAGCACCGGATTCGGCTTGTATTCCTCGCAGGGCGTGCCGAACATCATGTACATGAAGTTGGCCGTGTAATCGAGGTCATTGCGCGGGTACATGAAAGGCTGGCCGGTGTTGTACTTGTAGGCCATGGCGACGATGGTCGGCAGCTTGGCGACCAGGCGGTTGAAGGAGATGCTGCGATCCTCCGGATCGGCGAAATCGGTGACATCGTGATAGAAGGCCGACAGCG
>CAIZHL010000102.1 GCA_903932755.1 uncultured beta proteobacterium | reverse complement strand
TCGCGCCGGGTGACTGAAGCACAAGAGGCCGAACGACGCCTCCTGGCACATGAACTCCATGACGAACTCGGGCAAACACTGAATGCAATCAAGATCGACGCCGTGGGAATCCGCAATGCGAGCGACGGCGCGCAGCCGACGATTCATCGCGCAGCACTGAACGTGATTCAACTGACCGATCACGTCTACGGTGTGGTGCAGGCCATGACGAGTCGCTTGCGTCCTGTGGCCCTGGACGAACTGGGCCTCGTCGGCGCGCTCGAACACGACTTGATGGGCTGGCGCCAGCGATTGCCCACAACGCGTTTCACACTTGCGATCGGTGAGCTGCCGAAAGACATCGACGAGCCGGTTGGCATCGCCCTGTATCGCGTGGCCCAGGAGGGACTGACCAACATCGTGCGCCATGCCGAAGCCCGGAACGTAACTGTGGAACTGGCCTTCGTTCCGGCGCCGGCTGGTTTGCGTCTCAGCCTGCAAGACGATGGCCGCGGCGTTGAGCTCGACGCGATCCAGCGCGGTCTCGGTCTGCTCGGAATGCGCGAACGCATTGAGGCGCTCGATGGCACTTTCAGCATCAGGACTCAACCCGCCCGAGGCTTCCGCCTTGAGGCCTGCGTCCCGCTGCATGGAACTGGTCGCGGCAGAGTACGCGGATGAAAGCACCGATCCGTGTTTTGCTGGTCGATGATCACGCCGTAGTGCGCGAAGGCTACCGGCGTTTGCTGGAAGCCACGCCGGAAATCCGGGTGGTCGCTGAAGCGGGCACTGGCGAGGATGCCTATGCCCGATTCATGGAAGCCAGTCCCGACGTCGTCGTGATGGACATCACCCTGCCAGGAATCAGCGGTATTGAAGCCTTGCGCCGCATTCTCGGCCGACAGCCCGCCGCACGCGTCCTGATGTTCAGCATGCACGAGGATCCCGTGTTCGTACTCCGCGCACTGGATGGCGGAGCGCGGGGCTATCTGACCAAGGCCAGCGCACCCGACATGATGGTCGATGCCGTGCGATCGATCGCTGCCGGCGGTCGCTTTGTTCCGCTCGAACTTGCGCGCAAACTTCAGGTTCGGGCATTGAGCGAAGAACGACTGAAACTTGACGCTCTTTCCGAGCGTGAGTTTGAAGTGCTGCGGCTTCTGGCCGCCGGCCACGGACTGACCGAAATTGCGACTCTGCTTTGCGTCAGCAGCAAGACGGTGGCCAATTATCAGACCAGCATCCGCCAGAAACTGGGTTGCGACAATGCGATGCAGTTGCTGCGGATTGCGCTGACTTGCGGCCTTGCAGGCGGTAACCCGGTATCGACCGGCGCCAGCCCGGAAATCCGGGGCAGCGACGCAGGTCGGGAAAAACTCCCTAGGCATCCGGACTGGCAGACAGCAAACTCCGGCCTCCTGCCTTAACTGATTCGGAGTCTGCCATGCCCCATTTCCCAACGCCCAGGCGCCCCCTCGCCCTTCTGATTGCGGGGCTCGGACTGAGCCTGCCCGGCATGACACAGGCAGCCGGCCCCGACGTCGTCACTCCTGTCGTGGATGTCATCGGCGTCTCGCCGGTGCGCGGCCTGGAGATTCCCCGCAACGAGGTTCCTTCGCCGGTGCAGTCGCTGAATGCGCGTACCCTGGAAGAAAATCGCGCCCAAACCCTGCCTGAACTCCTGAATAGCCGCATGGCCGGCGTGACGGCGAACGAGATCACCGGAAACCCTTATCAAACCGAAGTGATTTTTCGCGGCTTCACGGCCAGCCCGCTGCTGGGCACTCCACAAGGACTTTCCGTGTATCAGGATGGCGTGCGCATCAACGAAGCTTTCGGCGACATCGTGAACTGGGACCTGATTCCGCGCGTGGCGATTTCCGGCATCGACCTGATCCCCGGATCGAATCCCCTCTTCGGCCTCAATACCCTGGGCGGCGCACTGTCGATCACGACCAAGAGCGGCCTCACGCATCAGGGTGGCAGCATCGAAGCCGGTATCGGCAGCGACGGCCGCTACGAGGTCGAGGCGGAGATCGGCCGCAAGTTCGGTGATATCGGCCTCTATGTTGCTGGTTCGACCTTCCGCGAGGATGGCTGGCGCGATCATTCGCCGTCGACGGTGAACCAATTTTTCGCCAAGGTCTCGCAGCAGCGTGGGCCACTTGAATGGGATCTCGCCTATACCGGGGGCCGCACCCAGCTGGTCGGCAATGGGCTGCTGCCCGAAGCCATGATGGACCGTGAACGCGAAAGCATTTTCACGCGGCCGGACAAGACCCGCCACGAGCTCGACATGATCAACCTGAACGCCAGCTACTGGCTCGACGAACAGTCGCGCCTGACCGGCCTGCTCTATTACCGCGCGAACGATGCCCGCACTCTCAATGGCGATGCCAACGACGGCTTCGAAGGCGATCCGGCGCTGGACGGGGATGCAGGTGCCAATGGCGGGCTTGGATTCAACGCGGACACCGGCGCCAACAACCGCACGCATACCGAACAACGCAGTTGGGGCGCTGCCCTGCAGTGGGCACGCAGCAACGAGCGCAACCACTTTGCGGTCGGCACGACCATCGACCAGAGCCGTTCGCGCTTCCAACAGTCCGTCGAAATCGGCGTACTGGATGGCACGCGCCAGGTTATACCCACATCGGCCGAGGTGCTGGAAAACAAGATCAAGGGACGCACCAGCATGTGGAGCATATTCGTCACCGACACCTACAAGCTCACGCGGGAAGTCGCCCTCACCGGCTCGCTGCGCTACAACCACGCGCATGTCGAAACCGATGATCGGCTGAATCCGGTGGCGCCCAACCTCGATGGCGACGAAACCTACACCAAGCTCAATCCCGCGTTTGGCGCCACCTGGGCACTTTCCCCGGCGCTCACGCTCTTCGCCAACGCCGCCCAGGGCAATCGCGCACCGAGCCCGATCGAGCTGGGTTGCGCCGACCCGGCGAATCCCTGCACCCTGCCGAATTCAATGCAGTCCGACCCCCCGCTCGACCAGGTGGTGACGCGCACCCTGGAACTGGGCATGCGCGGCAAACAAGGCGGCGTAAATTGGAACGCCACGCTGTTCCACGCCAATAACCGCGATGACATCCTCTTCGTCGGCACATCCACCAGTGCCGGCTACTTCACCAACTTCGGCAAGACGCGGCGTGAAGGCATTGAACTGGGCGCCAACACCCGCGTCGGCAAGGTCGCCCTGCGCGCCGACTACAGCTACGTCAAGGCCACCTATCAATCCTCGGCCTGCCTGCTCGCTGAAAACAACAGCACGCGCGGCCAAAGCGTCCAGTGTACTGCCGGCGGGCAGGATGACGAAATCCTGGTGCAATCCGGTGACCGCATTCCGGGCATTCCGTTGCACAGCCTGAAGCTCGGCGCCGACTGGCAAGCTACCGGCGAATGGACACTGTCCGCCGATGTCGTCGCCTTCTCCAGCCAGTATCTGCGCGGCAATGAAAACAACTCGCACCGTGCCGGACAGAATGTCCTCGACAACTTCGGCGGCAGCCGCGACTTCCTCGGTTCCGGCAAGGCCGACGGCTATGCCGTGCTCAATCTCGCCACCCGCTACAAGATCGACAAGGGCTGGACCGTATCAGCGCGCATCAACAACGTCTTCGACACGAAATATGCGACAGCTGGCGCCCTCGCGGAAAATCCCTTCGACGCCGGCGGTGCATTCCAGACCAACTCGGACGACTGGGCGCGGGAAAGCTTCTACGCCCCCGGCGCGCCGCGGAGTATATTCGCGGCGGTGAAACTGAATTTCGATTGACCCCTCCAAGGAGCCCGGATGCAGCCTCGTCACTTAATTGCCCTGTTATCGGCATTCGCTGCCACGGCAGCGAATGCGGACAGCTATACCATCGACCCCCGCCACACCTTTCCCTCTTTCGAAGTCAGCCACTACGGATTTTCGCTGCAACGCGGACGCTTCAACAAGGTCAGCGGCAAGCTCGAGCTCGACAGCACGGCGAAGAAGGGTTCGGTCGAGGTCACGATCGACACGGCATCGGTCGACATGGGCTTCGAGGACTGGAACAAGCACATGCGCGGCGAACGTTTCTTTCAGTCCGACAAGTTTCCGCAGGCGCGCTTCGTCGCCCGCGACTTCGCCTTTGATGCCGAGAAGCCAAGTCCGGTAAGCGGCGAACTGACCCTGCTCGGCGTGACCAAGCCCGTGACACTCAAGGTTGGCCAGTGGCGCTGCGCCAAGCATCCGATATTGCCGCGGCAACTTTGCGGCGCCGATCTTGAAGCCTCGATCAGGCGCTCCGATTTCGGCATGAACACCAATCTCCCGGGCATCGGCGACGATGTCAAAATCTCCATTCCTGTTGAAGCACTGAAGGACTCCTGATGAAACTCAAGCTATCTCCCGGTATCCGCTTGACCATTGCCGCGCTCGGACTCGGCCTCGCGCTTGCGCTGCCGGCCGGCGCCGCAGGCGGCGTCGCCTACGTCAGCAATCAGAAGGGCAACATCACGCTTATCGATCTGGCCACCTTCGAGACTGTTGGCGAGATTGATATAGGCAGCGGTTCGCCGCGCGGCATCGGCGTCACCGCCGATGGCAAGCTGCTGGTGGTCGCCGTGCGCGACAAGAGCGACCTCGCCGTGGTCGATCTGCAGACGCGCAAGGTTATCAAGCGCATTCCGATCGGCGAGAACCCCGAGTTCGTCCGCGTACGCGGGAATCAGGCTTTCGTCTCCTTCGAACCCGCTGCGGAGGCCGGCCCGCCGCCCAAGCCCGGCTCCAAGGAAGCCATGGAATTGAAGAAGAAGCGGGAGAAGGACAAGGAAGAACCAGCGCGGATTGCGATCGTCGACCTCAAGACGGGAAAGAAAACAGCCGAAATCGTTGGCGGCATGGAAACCGAAGGCATCGAGTTCTCCACCGATGGCAAGAAGATCATCGTCACCAACGAGGACGACAACACTGTCACGGTACACGACATCGCCAGCGGCAAACTGCTGAAGACGATCGACACCAAGCCCTACGGCGACCGGCCGCGGGGAATCAAGGCGGCCCCGGACGGCAAGTCCTACGTTGCAACCATCGAGTTCGGCAACAAGCTGGTGGTCCTGGATGCCGGGTTCAATGTGGTGAAGGCTGTGCCGACCGGAGACACGCCCTACGGCGTGGCCTTCGGCCGCGATGGCAGCCGCCTCTATGTCGCACTGGCCAAAGGCAAGACCCTGCAGGTATTCGATGCCGCGAGCGTGACCAGCATCGCCGAACATCCGATCGGCGACCGCTGCTGGCACTTTACCTTCACCCCCGACGACAAGCACATCCTGCTCGCCTGCGGCCGCTCGGACGAAGTGGTCGTGCTCGATGCCGCCAGCGGCAAAATCGTCAAGCGCATCGCCGACAAACTGACGCCATGGGGCATCGTGACCTATCCGAAGTCCTTCGGCAGTCTCGACACGCCCTGAGACCGAGTTTAAAAAGTCGGCGCCAGCGGTACGGCGTCGCGATGACCTGTATGGCCTAACGCGTCTGTTCGCGTCGCTTCAGGTCCGCGCGTGCCGCCGGATAGCCGGCCGCTGCGCTGCGTTGCAGCCACTGTTCCGCCTCGGGCTCATCTTTTTTCTGTCCGGCACCGGTCCTGTACATCACGGCCAGTGCGTACATCGCCTCACCGTCGCCACCTTGCGCTGCCGTCGAGAACCACTGTGCAGCGAGCGCCAGATCGCGACCTACACCGCGGCCAGACTCGTAACTCCATGCCAGCCGGGTTTGCGCGCGGACATTGCCGGCTTCGGCAGCGGCTTTAAGAATCGCGGTGTACTCTTCGGCACGCCCTGCCGCCAAAGCCTTATCGGCGCGGAACACCGGATCCTTCGGATCGGCACCGGAGTTATCGGCAACCAGATATCTCTGGGCCTCGGAGTCGCCGGCCGCCGCCGCCATGCTGAAATAGCGCCGGCCTTCCTCACGATCTACCGCTACGCCGGGGGCCCCGAGCCAATGCAAGACGCCAACCCGAAACATCGCCTTCGGGCTGCCCAGCATTGCGCCCCGACGGTAATAGGCCAGGGCGCGTTCCATGTCACGCGTCACGCCCAGCCCATCCTCGTAAAGTATGCCGAGATTGAAGGCCGCTTCGCCGAAACTTCGCTCATCGAGTGCTTCCCAGATGCGCTTTGCCGATGCGTAGTGAGCCATCTTGAACTCGGCATAGCCACGATAATTGCCGTATTCGGGTTTGCGGACGATCTCCGCCAGATCGATCTCATCCTCGCCAGTCGGTTCTGTTGCGGCGCCGGAAACGCCACTTGCGAAGCCAGAGAACAACAGCAGACAGACCGCCACCAAGCGCAGGGGCTGCAAGGTCACGCACGCGACACGATCATGCGACAGCATGTCTGTCACTCAATGGTCAGTATTGGCAGCCAATGGCTGCGGGGATCGCCGGGAGCGATCTGGGAATAGCCGATCGGGCGCTGGCGACGCTCAAGCGGAACAAGATCCGGAGCGATGAACGAATCCATCTCGACATCATGCAACTCGCCCGTAATGCCACGCGCGGTCCACGACATCTTGTAGTAAATCCCGTTGAAAGGATCGATATGGAGCGATTTCGGTGCCGTACGCATGAACAGCAGGGCATATTCCAGCGGAACCAAGTCGTCGGGCGAAATCAGCGCGGCCTCACGTTCAACCGGGAAGTGGCATAGACGCTGAACCGGTCCGGTCAGGCAACGAAACGGACGCATTGCCAGAAAATACTCTTCAAGTGATTCTTCCATCGTGATCTTGAACCGCGTCTTGCCCGCCTCGGCCGGCGTGAAGGCGACGGTTCCAACGCGGTGCCTCTCGCCGGCGGCATTGCTCAGCCAGATGCCGCGGGTTCCCGTGAGATCAGCCGCAGAACTCCCGATCGAAAGAAAACAGC
>CAIZHL010000101.1 GCA_903932755.1 uncultured beta proteobacterium | reverse complement strand
AGCGCAGCGAGCAAACCAGGAACCCCCCGCGAGGGGGGCGAAGGGGGGCGGGCGTCTGAAAGGAGCTGATTTTGAAAATCAGCCAAGGACCAGGACGGCGTCGGCCTCGACCAGGGCGCCGCGCGGCAATTCCTTGACGCCGATGGCGGCGCGCGCCGGGAAGGGCTGGCTGAAATACTTCGCCATGGTTTCATTCACCTTGGCGAAGTTGGCCAGGTCGGTGAGGTAGATGTTGAGCTTCACCGCATCGTTGAGCGAGGCGCCGGCGGCTTCCGCCACGGCCTTGAGGTTGTCGAAGACGCGCACGATCTGCGCGTCGATGCCCTCGACCATGGTCATGGTTGCCGGATCGAGGCCGATCTGGCCGGACATGTAAACCGTGTCGCCGACCTGCACGGCCTGCGAGTAGGTGCCGATGGCGGCGGGGGCGGCGGCGGTGGAAATGATCTTGCGGCTCATGGCGTGCTTTCCTTTCAAGTGTGCGGCGGCAGGCGCCGGCCCTCAGGCCGCGCGCTCCAATGCCTGGTCGATGTCCCAGAGGATGTCGTCGAGCGTCTCCAGCCCCACCGACAGGCGCACCAGGTCCGGCGTGACGCCGGAAGCCCGCTGGTCGGCCTCGCTCAACTGCCGGTGCGTGGTCGATGCCGGATGGATCACCAGGGTCTTGGCGTCGCCGATGTTGGCCAGGTGCGAGCAGAACTGCAGGGCGTCGATGAAGCGCTCGCCGGCGGCCTGGCCGCCGCTCGTGCCGCCGCTGTTGCCACCGGCGACGCCGAAACAGAGCAGCGCCCCGTTGCCCGGATGTCGCGGGCTGCCCAGGTAGCGCTGCGCCAGCGCATGGCCGGGGCTGCCCGGCAGGCCGGGATAATTGACCCAGGCCACGCGCGGATGCGTTTCGAGGTGCCGCGCCACGGCCAGGGCATTCTCGCAATGGCGCTGCATGCGCAGCGGCAGCGTCTCGATGCCCTGCATCAGTTGCCAGGCCGAAAACGGCGACAGCGCCGGACCGAAGGTGCGCAGGGTTTCCATGCGCGCCTTCATGGTGAAGCCGAAGTCGCCGAAGGTCTCAAAGAACTTGACGCCGTGGTAGCCGGCCGAAGGCTCGGTCATGCCGGGGAACTTGCCGTTGCCCCAGTCGAACTTGCCGGACTCGATCACCACGCCGCCCAGCGTGGTGCCGTGGCCGCCGAGGCACTTGGTCGCCGAGTGCACCACGATGTCGGCGCCGTGTTCGAAGGGCCGGCAAAGATAGGGCGAGGGCACGGTGTTGTCGATGATCAGGGGCACGCCATGGTCGTGCGCCACCCCGGCCACGGCGGCGAGGTCGAGCACGTTGAGGCGCGGATTGGCGACGGTTTCGGCGAAGATGCAGCGCGTGTTGTCGGACAGCGCGGCGCGAAAATTTTCCGGATCGTCGGAATCGACGAAGACGGTGTCGATGCCGAGTTTCCTCAGGCTGACGTCGAGCTGGGAAAACGTGCCGCCGTAAAGCGAGCGAGCGGCGACGATGCGGTCGCCGGCCTGGCACAGGGTCAGCAGCGCGACGATCTGTGCGGCGAGGCCGGTGGCCGCGGCGACGGCGGCGCGACCGCCCTCGAGCGCCGCCATGCGCTCCTCGAAGGCGGCGACGGTCGGGTTGCCGATGCGCGAATAGACGTTGCCGAAAGTCTGCAGGTTGAACAGGCTGGCCGCGTGTTCGGCCGAATCGAAGACGAAGGACGTGGTCTGGTGGATCGGCAGCGCGCGCGCGCCGGTCGCCGCATCCGGCTGGGCGCCGGCATGCAGGCAGAGGGTCTCGATTCCGTAGTGGCGATCCGTCATGGTCTTGGTCAGGTCGATTTGGGTCGATAATGGCGGCCCGTGACCTTGCGAATAATACGCGATCACCCCGCCGCCTGAGCCATGTTCCTGCTGAAGAAGATCCTCGCCGCGCTGATCCTGCCGCCCGCCGGACCGATCCTGCTGGCGCTGTTCGGGCTGTGGCTGATGCGATCGAAAACCCGGCGCTGGCGGTACGGCGGCGCGGCGCTGGCGACGCTGGCGCTGGCCTCGCTGCTGCT
>CAIZHL010000100.1 GCA_903932755.1 uncultured beta proteobacterium | reverse complement strand
TGATGTCGAGGTCGCAGCGCATCACCATGTCGTTGATCATGCCCTGCAGGCCCATCTTCTGGCCGTCCTGCACCGAGTACAGGTGCGCCACGCCGTAGTCGTGCAGTTCCTTCATTTCGGCCGGCACGATCACGCCGCCGCCGCCGCCGAAGACCTGGATGCTTTCGCCGCCCCTGGCCTTAAGCAGGTCGATCATGTACTTGAAGAACTCGACGTGACCGCCCTGGTAGGAGGACACCGCGATGCCCTGGGCATCTTCCTGCAGGGCCGCGTTGACAATCTCGTCCACCGAACGGTTGTGGCCGAGATGGATCACCTCGACGCCGGTTGCCTGCAGGATGCGGCGCATGATGTTGATCGAGGCGTCGTGGCCGTCGAACAGCGAAGTGGCGGTGACGAAACGAACCTTGTGCTTGGGCTTGTAGGGCACCAGCTTGGCGGCAATGCTGAGGTCGGTCATGGCGGCGGCTCCGGGAATGTACGGCAGACCTCGCATGATAGGGAAAGCCCTGCAGCGATGCCATGACACAAAACGACGATAACTATGCATAATTTGCCATCATGACAAAGTTAGCACCCCCCCGTCGCAAAACCGCCGACAGCTCGCCGACGGTCTCCATGGGCTTTGTAACCGGTATTCTTTCGGGCGTCGGGCGAGCCGGACTGAGCCCTGCGGATTTGCTGGAACATGCAGAAATTGCCAGCGACCTGCTGCATCGGCGCGAGGCACGCATCCCGGTGGCGCGCTATGCGGCACTCTATCGCCTGATCAACGACAGCCTCGATGACGAAGGCTTCGCGCTGTTTTCGCGGCCCCTGCGCCGCGGCAGCTTCGAGTTCCTCTGCCGCGCCGTGCTTTCGGCACCGACTCTCGAACTTGCCCTGGAACGCATCGCGCGCTTCCTCCATGTCGTGCTCGACGACCTTTCCGTCGAAATTGAGACGAGCGGCCGCGCCGCTGTCATCGTCATCAGCGAGGAGCAGGCACCGCCGGTCGGTGCAGCCGGCCGCGTCTTCGCATACGAATGGCTGCTGCGCATGATCCATGGCCTGGCCGCCTGGCTGGTGGCGCATCCCCTGCCGCTCGACGAGGTCGCCTTCCCCTACCCTCCCCCGCTGCACGTGGCCGACTACGAGCTGGTCTTCGCCCCGCGCCACACCTTCGACGCGCCGCGCCTCGAGGCGCGCTTCCCCGTCGAATGGCTGGCCCTGCCGGTGCGCCGCGACGAGGCCGCGCTGACGCTCTTCCTCGCCGACGCTCCGGCCAGCATCACCACGCTCTACCGCCGCGACCGGGCCCTGGCCCTGCGCGTCAGGGAACACCTGCGCGCCGCCCTGCCCGAGCAGCTCACCCTGCCGACGCTGGCACGCCGCATGTTCCTTTCGCCCCGCACGCTGCACCGCCGCCTGGAAGACGAGGGAACGAGCTTTCGTGCGATCAAGGACAGCCTGCGCCGCGAGCTCGCCGTCGACTGGCTAACCAAGACCGCGCGCCCTCTTGGCCGCATCGGCGCCGACCTGGGCTTCGCTGACGCCGCCGCCTTCTACCGAGCCTTCGCTGCCTGGACCGGCTGCGGGCCGCGCGAGTTCCGGCAACGCCACCGGCTAACGGGAACGCCGCAGACGCTCCCCGACTGAATGCCGCAGCCCGGCCACCATGAGTTACCGAAAGGGCAGAAGGCCGCTTTCAGCCGGGTGATACTATGAACTTTTGGAACGGCAGGATGGCCGGACAGTGACCAGGACAATACTCCACGAAATACCCATTGCGCTCGATATCGGCATTGCCGAAATCGACTCCCAGCATCGCAAACTCCATACCCTGCTGGAGCGCCTGAAGCAATCGACCGACAAGCGCTATGGCTTCGCGGCGGACGCGATCCTCGGTGAACTGGTGATCCAGACCCAGATCCATTTTGCGGTCGAAGAAAGCCTGATGCGGCTGCTTTCCTTTCCCGACACGGAAGACCATGTCGAGGAGCACAGGAAGCTGACGGAACAACTGGAAAAGCTCAGGAAGCGCGCACAGGATTTCGAGGTCGCGGACGGACTGACGAGTTTCATCCAGACCTGGCTGGTCGACCACGTCAACAATTTCGACCGCGAATTCGTCGGGCATTTCCTCGCCAAAGGCGTCGATTCGCAGGCGTCGCCCGTAACGCGCAAGCCTCCGACCGCCTGAGGCGGCGGCCGCCTCTAGCCGCCGCGACCAGACCCCAGCCGCCACCCCTTCACCAGCGCATAGATCGCCGGAATCACCGCCAGGGTCAGGATGGTCGAGGAGATCATGCCGCCGACCATCGGCGCGGCGATGCGGCTCATGACTTCCGACCCCGCGCCGCTGCTCCACATGATGGGCAGC
>CAIZHL010000099.1 GCA_903932755.1 uncultured beta proteobacterium | reverse complement strand
CGCCGCCATGCGCTACACGGAATGTCGCCTGACGCCTTTCGCCGAATTGCTGCTGTCGGAAATCGATCGCGGCACGGTCGACTTCACGGCCAACTACGACGGCTCGATGACCGAGCCGCAACTGATGCCGGCACGCCTGCCGGTGGTGCTGTTGAACGGCGCCTCGGGCATCGCGGTCGGCATGGCGACCGAGATTCCGCCGCACAACCTGCGCGAAGTCGCGGAAGCCGCGCGCCTGCTGATCAAGAAACCCGAGGCCGTGCTGGAGGAAGTCCTCGCGGTGCTACCAGGACCCGACTTCCCCGGCGGCGGCCAACTCATCTCGACCCCGGCCGACATCCGCGACGCCTATGCCAATGGCCGCGGGTCCTTGCGCATGCGCGCCCGCTGGCGCATCGAGGAACTGGCGCGCGGCCAGTGGCGCGTTATCGTCTACGAATTGCCGCACGGCGTTTCTGTAGCCCAGGTGCTCTCCGAAATCGAAGGCCTGACCAACCCGCAGCCGCGCGCCGGCAAGAAGGACGTCAGCCAGGAACAGAAAAACCTCAAGGCGCTGGTGCTCGGCGTACTCGACAGCGTGCGCGACGAGTCCAGCGACCAGCAGGCGGTGCGCATCATGCTCGAACCCAAGAGCTCGCGCATCCCGCAGGACGAATTCATGGCCGTGCTGCTGGCGCACACCAGCCTCGAATCCAGCGTCTCGGTCAACCTGACCATGGTCGGGCGCGATGGACGGCCGCAGCAGAAGAACCTGCTCGATATCCTCCACGAATGGATCGCCTTCCGCTTCGCCACGGTGGAGCGCCGCACCCGGCATCGCCTGGCCGAAGTGCTGCGCCGCGTACATATCCTCGAAGGGCGCATGACGGTCTTCCTCAAAATCGAGGAAGTGATCAAGTGCATCCGCGAATCCGACGAGCCGAAGCCGGATCTGATGGCGCGCTTCGGCCTCACGGAAATCCAGGCCGAGGACATCCTCGAAATCCGCCTGCGCCAATTGGCGCGCCTCGAAGGCATCCGCATCGAGAAGGAACTTGGCGAGCTGCGCGTCGAACACGGCCAACTCACCAAACTGCTCGATTCGCGCAGCGAGATGACGAAGCTGATCCAGAAAGAAATCGCGGAAGACGCCAAGCGCTTCGGCGACGAGCGCCGCACCCTGCTGGAAGCAGTGACCCCGATCTCGCAGGGCGAGATTGCGGTGCCCGACGAACCGGTGACCGTGATCATTTCAAAGAACGGCTGGGTGCGTTCGCGCCAGGGCCATGGCATCGATCCGTCCGGCATCACCTACAAAACCGGCGACTTTCCCTGGCTGGTGGCCGAGACGCGCACGATCTGGCCGCTGATCGTGATCGACGGCAACGGCCGCAGCTACAGCCTGCGGGCCTCCGACCTGCCCGGCGGTCGGGGGGACGGCGCTCCGCTCAATACCATGATCGACTTCCAGGAAGGCGGCAAGCTTGCCCAGGTGCTGACTGCGGCTCCGGAAACCAAGTACCTGGTTGCCGGATCGAACGGTTATGGTTTCGTTGCCAGCGTCGCCGACATGGTCGCGCGCAACAAGGCCGGCAAGGCCTTCCTGACGCTGGACAAGGGCGAGAAGCCGCTACCGCCCGCACCCGTGGTGGGCGACACCGTGGCAGTGATCACGCAGGCTGGCCGCTTGCTGATCTTCCCCTTGGCGGAACTCAAGGAAATGGCCAAGGGCAAAGGCTTGATGCTAATCGACCTTGGAAAGAACGACGAGGTCGTCGGCGTCGCGGTGAGCGGCGGCCAGACGCTGTTGATCGGCGGCAGCGGGCGCGGCGGCAAACCTGTGCAGCAAGCCCTTGATGCGCGCAATCAGGCTGCGTTCCGCGGCAACCGAGCGCGGCGGGGTCAGGAAATAACGTTCAAACTAAAACCATCAAACCTGACATTGACTGACAAACATTGATGCTAGAATCTTCAAGAATGCGGACTTTCGGCATCCTCACGAGCCCATCCTGGATCGCCGCTGCCCACGGAGAATAAAAAATGCTTTTCATCCTCTATTACATCGTTGCCATCGTCGTGCTGATCATGCATTTCACCGGAATGCTGGCCCGATACAACATCGAATGGCTGATTCTGGTGCTCGCCGTAACGGTATTCCCGGCGGTCATTTACCTATAGCTTCCGCCGGTTTTCGAGGCGCCGTGGCGCCAGCGCCGACTTTTCAAGGTTTGCGGCGGCCCGGCCTCAGCAGTTGCGAACGATGATGTCTTTCACCTGACTCACTGCCGCGTCGACCACCTCGACCTTCTGCGGCAAATCCTCGATCCCTTCCAGTTCTGCCGGGCGCACGGGATCACGTCCCAGCGCCTCGCGTATGGTCTCGGCGAACTTTACCGGCTGCGCGGTCTCCAGCACGATCATCGGCACGCCCGCCTCGCGATACTCCCGCGCCACCTTGATGCCGTCGGCCGTATGCGTATCGACCATCAGTCCATAACGCTCCCATACATCGCGAATCGTCGCCAGACGATCCGCATGGGAACTGCGTCCCGAGACGAAGCGGTAGCCCGCCACTGCCGCGAAATGGGGAGTGCCGCGCAAGTCGAAGGAACCACCGGCATCGACCTGCTGCCACAACCCGCGTACGGTAGCGGCGTCGCGCCCGACCAGGTCGAAAATGAAGCGCTCGAAATTCGAGGCCTTGGAAATATCCATCGACGGGCTCGAAGTGACATGGGTTTCGGCGGTTGCGCGCGGCCGGTAGACGCCCGTGCGGAAGAACTCGTCGAGCACATTGTTCTCGTTGGTGGCCAGCACCAGACGGGCGATCGGCAGGCCCATCATGCGGGCGATATGGCCGGCGCAGATATTGCCGAAGTTTCCTGACGGCACGGCGAACGCCACTTCCTGGTCGTTCGACGTGGTGGCGGCGAAATAGCCCTTGAAGTAATACACCACCTGGGCCATGACCCGCGCCCAGTTGATCGAATTGACCGCGCCGATCTTGTAGCGGGCCTTGAACGCGGCGTCGTTCGATACCGCCTTGACGATATCCTGCGCGTCGTCGAACATGCCGCGCACGGCGATGTTGAAAATATTCGGCTCCTGCAGCGAATACATCTGGGCACGCTGGAAGGCACTCATCTTGCCTTCCGGCGAAAGCATGAACACCTTGACCCTGTGCTTGCCGCGCATCGCATACTCGGCCGCCGAACCGGTGTCGCCCGACGTTGCGCCGAGGATGTTGATGGTCTCGCCGCGCTTTTCGAGCACGTACTCGAACAGGTGGCCGAGCAGCTGCATGGCCATGTCCTTGAACGCCAGGGTCGGCCCGTTCGACAACTCAAGCAGGTGAAAGCCGGACTCCAGCGTCGTCAGCGGCGCGATCTCGCCGGCATCGCGACCCGGCCGGCAATGGCGATAGACATTCGCCGAGTAGGTGCGGTCGGCGATCGCTTTCAGATCGCAGGGAGGAATGTCGCTGACAAACTTCTGCAAAATCTTCAGCGCCAGCGCGTGATAGGGCAACTCGCGCCACTCGGCCATTTCAGCGGCATCGATCTGCGGATACGACTCGGGCAGGTATAGCCCGCCGTCCGGTGCCAGGCCGCCGAGCAGGATGTCGCAGAACTCCTGCGGCTCGGCGCCGCCGCGCGTCGAAATGTATTTCAACCCAGCTCCTCCATACGCAGCCGGATCACCTTCTTCTTCACCACCGGCAGCGCCTCGATTTTCACGATGGCGGCATCGACGTTCTTCTCGCGCGTGATGTGGGTCAGCATGATGATGTCGGTCTGCGATTCGCCCTCCGCCGGCTCGCGCTGGATCATGGCGTCGATGGAAATCTGCTGGTCGGCGAGGATGCGCGTGATGTCGGCCAGCACGCCGGGCTTGTCCTCCACCCGCAGGCGCAGGTAGTAGCTGGTTTCGACTTCGGACAAGGGCAGGATCGGCGTGTCCTCGACCGCTCCGGGCTGAAAAGCCAGGTGCGGCACGCGATGCTCGGAGTCGGCGGTGTGCATGCGCGTGACATCGACCAGGTCGGCGATGACGGCCGAGGCGGTCGGTTCGGCGCCGGCGCCCTTGCCGTAGTACAGCGTGGCGCCGACAGCGTCGCCCTGCACCAGGACTGCGTTCATCGCGCCTTCGACGTTGGCGATCAGCCGCTTGGCGGGAATGAGTGTCGGATGCACGCGCAATTCCACTCCATCCGGACGGCGGCGGGTAATGCCCAGGAGCTTGATGCGATAGCCGAGTTGTTCGGCGTACTTGATGTCGTCGGCGTCGAGCTGGCTGATGCCCTCGATGTGCGCCTTGTCGAACTGCATCGGAATGCCGAAGGCCAGCGCCGAGAGGATGGTGATCTTGTGCGCGGCATCGACGCCCTCAATGTCGAAGGTCGGATCGGCCTCGGCATAACCCAGGCGCTGCGCCTCCTTGAGCACCACGTCGAAGGCCAGTCCCTTGTCGCGCATCTCGGAGAGGATGAAGTTGGTGGTACCGTTGATGATGCCGGCGATCCACTGGATGCGGTTGGCGGTGAGGCCCTCGCGCAAGGCCTTGATGATCGGAATGCCACCGGCGACGGCCGCCTCGAAGGCAACCATGACGCCCTTCTTGTGGGCGGCGGCGAAGATCTCGTTGCCATGCACCGCCAGCAGTGCCTTGTT
>CAIZHL010000098.1 GCA_903932755.1 uncultured beta proteobacterium | reverse complement strand
GTCGAGGGGGCCAACGGGCCGACCACGCCGGCGGCCGACGACATCCTGCGCGATCGCTACATCCTGGTCATCCCGGATGTGCTGGCCAATGCCGGCGGTGTCACGGTGTCGTACTTTGAGTGGGTGCAGGATTTTTCCAGCTTCTTCTGGAGCGAGGAGGAAATCAACGCCCGCCTCGAAAGCATCATGGTCAAGGCCTTCGATGCGATCTGGCGGATGGCGCAGGAACGCAAGGTGTCGATCCGCACGGCGGCTTTCATCACCGCCTGCCAGCGGGTGCTGGCCGCCCGCGAACAGCGCGGCCTGTATCCGTAGTCTCAGCCGCCGGCAACCGTTGCTGCAGGGGGCGTTCTCTCGGGAAAGACGCGATTGCGGCCGCCGAGCTTGGCCTGGTACATGTTGCGGTCTGCTTGAGCCAAAAGCAGATCGAGCGTGCTGCCGTCAGCCGGATAGCTTGCCGCCCCGATACTGACGGTAGTGCGGACGAGTTTCCCGTCCAGGGCCAGCGCGACCGATTCAACTGCGGTGCGTACCTTTTCGGCGGCATCATGGGCTCCGCCGGCAGGGGTTTCCGGCAACAGCAGGAGAAACTCGTCACCGCCCTGGCGTGCCAGTATGTCGGTATGGCGCAACTGAGTTTGAATGGCTTTCACCAGCGCTATCAGCAGGGCATCGCCGGACTTGTGACCGAGGGTATCGTTGACCGGCTTCAGGTTGTCACAGTCTACAAGCAGGAGGCTGATGGGTCTGTCGTAGCGAACGGCCTGGCCGAACAGGCGGTCGG
The DNA here is from genome assembly GCA_903932755.1 of uncultured beta proteobacterium. Taxonomy (GTDB): domain Bacteria; phylum Pseudomonadota; class Gammaproteobacteria; order Burkholderiales; family Rhodocyclaceae; genus Sulfuritalea. The sequence continues at coordinate 1,000 of CAIZHL010000098.1, read as the reverse complement.
CGATGATGGCGAAGCCCCGCCGGTTGAGGATCCGGGTCAGTTCGTCGGTCTCCGAAAGCAGTTTCACCTTGTTGAGCCCATAACGTATGTCCGAGGCGAACATGGTTGTGATGTAGGCCACCAGCACAAAGGGGGCGAATTGGGCGAATATGCCGGCTGCGTACTTTAGCGACAGCACATGGTCGAGCGAGGACTGGCCGCCCAGAAAGATTATGCAGGCGCCGATCAATGCCAGTTCGAGCAGCGTGGTGAGTTTCCCCAGCGCCAGGGAACTGGTGATGATCACCAGCAGGTAGGAATTCAGCAAGGGGCTTTCCAGGCGGCCGGTGTGGAACAGCGCCCAGGTGATGAAGGCGGTCATGATCCAGGTTTCCACGGCCAGCTTCCAGCGCGATTCGTGCTTGAAGAAGTTTGCATAGCGGAAACCCATGATGCACATGGCGTACAAGACCATGGCAAGCACGATGACCGGTTTTTCTTCCTCGCCCGTGCCGCCGAAGACGTGATATAGCAGCACAACGATCATCAGCAGCCATTCGATCTCGCCTACGGACCGTGAGATTCCCCTGAGTTCCTCCTGTTCGATGGAGGCGGTGTTCTCCGGTTCCTTGTCCAAGCTGCCCATTTGCATTCGTTTTCCATCCCGGCCCGGCGGCCAGTCAACGGGCTCATTATGCCCTTAGTGGGGTTATGGTTGGCGCAATCAGCGGCAGTTCGGCCTGCGGGGATTCCGTCGTTATCTGCAGCGCGTCGCAGGACGACAGTGCGCTGGCACGGACGCCGAGCAGCCGCAGTTTGTGCTCAAGTGGAACGCGGCGCAGGCATTCGCCGGCGGCGCGGCGGATGACCGACGGGTCGGCGGTCGGACCGGGCAGCGTCAGATCACGCGTCACTACATGGAAATCCGCGAAGCGCAGCTTGATGCCGATGGTGCGGCCGAGATAGCCCTTGCGCTGCAGGTCGTCGGCGACGCGGTTGCAGAGAGCGGTAAATAGCCCGG
>CAIZHL010000097.1 GCA_903932755.1 uncultured beta proteobacterium | reverse complement strand
TCTCGCTGGGCCCACCAGCAATTGGAGGGGTGGCGGAAAGCGGCGGCGGGGCGAATTCCGCAGCTTTCGAAAGCAGGCACCGGGTAGGTTGTTTTGATGAATGGAGGCGGTGGACTCTATGATTTCACCTTCAAGCGGAGCATTTGACATGCAAGAAATCATGCAATACCTGAAAGACAACGGCCAGCGCTTCGATTCGGAAATTGCTGCCGCGACGGGGATCTCGCTGGCGAAAGTGCGCCGCTCGATCACCGACCTGTCGGCGCGCGGCGAGATATCCAAGTGCAGCGTGACCCGCTTCAACAACGGCGAAAAAGTCGAAGCCGTGCTGTGCCGGGTGGCCGGATACATTCCGCCCAAAAGTCCGGGCCGCAAGCCGGGCGCGTCGAGCTAGGCTTCGGTCGCCCCTTCCCTCGCTCCGGGGCGCCCCTTGCCCCGGAGCGGAATCGCTCTTGAGCGACGCAGCCGTCCTGAAGCGCAGGGATTCCGGCTGCCAATCCGGCCTATGACAGGCTATCGCATGTTCGCTGACCGCCGCCTCCTGTTTGCCATCCTTGCAGTCGCATCGCTGTCCGGCTGCGCCTTGCTGGGCGAGAAACCGGTGCCGCCGGCGCCCGTACCCGTCAAGATCGGCCTCGCGCTCGGCGGCGGCGCGGCGCGCGGTTTCGCCCACATCGGCGTGATCAAGGCACTCGAAGCGCAGGGCATCGTGCCGGACATCGTGGTCGGCACCAGCGCCGGGGCCGTGGTCGGTGCGCTTTACTCGTCCGGACTTTCCGGCTTCGAACTGCAGAAAATGGCGCTGGAAATCGACGAAGGCCAGATCGGCGACTGGTCTTTGCCTGATCGCGGCGTGTTCAAGGGCGAAGCCCTGCAGAACTTCATCAATCGCGCGGTCGCCAACCGGCCGCTGGAAAAACTTCCGCGCAGCTTTGCCGTGGTCGCCACGGACTTGAAGAGCGGCGAATCCGCCCTGTTTCGCAGCGGCAATACCGGCATGGCGGTGCGCGCCTCGTCCGCCGTGCCCGGCGTCTTCCAGCCGGTGAATATCAACGGCCGCGACTATGTCGATGGCGGCCTCGTCAGCCCGATCCCGGTGCGCGCCGCGCGCAGCCTCGGCGCCAATTTCGTGATCGCGGTGGACATCTCCGCCAATCCGCGCGACGCCCGCACCACGAGCACCGTCGACGTGCTGCTGCAGACCTTCGCCATCATGGGCCGCTCCATCAGCCGCTACGAAACGACGGAGGCGGATGTCGTGATCCGCCCGGTCACGGCAGAACTGCCTGCGACCGATTTCGCCGGCCGCCACCGCGCCGTGCTCGAAGGCGAAAAGGCCGCCGCTGCGATCATGGCCGACATCAAGGACAAACTGGCGCGTCTGCGCAATCCGCCCCCGGCCGCTACGCCGCGCTAGGTCTTCCGCGCCAGCGGCGTCATGCGCGCGAGCGCCTTCTGCAGAATGCGATAGCTGTCGCGCTCGAAGGCCGGCGCCGGAGTCTCCAGCAGGCCGTGCAGGTCCGCTTCGCTTTGCGCGGTGCCGAGATGGCGCCAGTGATCGATCAGGTGCACGTCATCGCCCTCCCGGATCCATGCCGGACCGGCGAAGGGCCAGGGCGCCAACCGGTGGCGGCCCAAGGCCGCCATCAGGCGTGCGCTGTGGAAAGACATGGGCTCCTTGTCGACGCAGGCGCCCTTGCACTGCTGCAGCTGGTGGGCAAAACACGGCTTGCCGGCCTTGACCTTCTCCAGCCCGAGCAGCGAGTGGCAGAGATGGTGCTCCTTCGCCAGTTCGGTCAGGGTGCGCCTGGCTTCTTTCGCGGTCTTGAACGGCCCGTACAAATGTTCCTCGCGGCGCAACTCGATATCGCCGGCCATCAGCAACTGCGGTCGCCACTCGCCGGCGCGCACCTCGGTCAACTCCCAGAAACAGAGGTCCTCGTTGCGACGCAGGACCCGGTTATGGCTCGGCTGCAGCTGCTTGATCAGCGCCGCCTCCTTGAGCAGGGCGCCGATCTCGCCGCCGGTTGCGATGCACTCGATGCGCCGCACCTGCTGCGCCAGGCTCATTTCCTTCGCCGCCGCATGATCGGCGGCAAAGTGGGCCAGCACGCGCTTCTTCAGTTCCTTGCTCTTGCCGACATACAGCGGCAGGTTGTTCTCGCCATAGAACAGATACACGCCCGTGCCGTCCGGCAGGTCGTCGATCGCCGCCGGATCAAGATTGGCTGGCAGGCTCGGCCGCGCCGTCAGTGCCTTGACGGTTTGTGCCAGCACTTCCGGCGCCACCCCGGCCTGCACCCGTTGCCAGAACTGGTGGATCAGCCGGGCGTCGCCCAGGGCCCGGTGCCGGCTGCTGACAGTGAGCCCGTGGCGCTCGATCAGGCTGTCGAGGTTGTGCTTGGCATGCTGCGGAAACAGCTTGCGCGAGAGCTTTACGGTGCACAACACGGTGGCGCGAAAATCCCGGCCGGTGCGCTTGAATTCGTTCTTCAGGAAGCCGTAGTCGAAGCGCGCATTGTGGGCGATGAACAGCCGCCCTTCGAGACGCTTCCTGACTTCGTCCGCGACATCCTCGAACGGTGGCGCATCCGCCACCATCGCATTCGAAATCCCGGTCAGGCGCTCGATGAAGCCGGAAATCGGGGTGCCCGGATTGACCAGGCAGGACCACTCGCGCACACCGCTCTCATCGACCTCGACAATGCCGATCTCGGTGATGCGGTCGGCCGTCGCCGTGGCACCGGTGGTTTCGAGGTCGACGAAGGCGAGGGCAGGAAAGGACATGAAGCGGAGCGAGCGATTGCGGGGACAAGGATCATAGCCCGTGCCGGCCTGCGATAATTGCCTACATGAACGCCGGCTTCCCCATCCGCTACGTCGACCCCGTGTTCCGCCCGCCCAGCGAAGCGGAATCACTGATCCTGCCGGTCACCGACGGCTGTTCCTGGAACCACTGCACTTTCTGCGAGATGTACACCGCGCCGCAGAAGAAATTCCGCGCCCGCGACGCGGCGGAAACCACGGAGACCCTGCGCCGCTGCGGCGAGCGCTTCGGCGGCGACATCCGTCGCGTGTTTCTCGCCGACGGCGATGCGCTGGTGCTTCCGACGCGGCGCCTGCTGGAAATCCTGGCCGCCATCCGCGAGCATCTGCCGGCGGTACGCCGCGTTTCCAGCTACTGCCTGCCGCGCAACCTGCACAAAAAGTCGGTCGACGAACTCAAGGAACTGGCCGCCGCCGGCCTCACCATGGCCTACGTCGGCGCCGAGTCGGGCGACGACGAGGTACTGGCAAAAGTGAACAAGGGCGAAACCTTCGCCAGCACCTGCGATGCCCTGGAAAAACTTCAGCAGGCGGGCATCAAACGCTCGGTGATGATCCTCAACGGCCTCGGTGGCAAAACGCTGTCGCCGCAGCACGCAGCAAATTCCGCGCGCCTCGCCAACGCCACGCAGCCGGAATACCTGGCCACGCTGGTGGTGAGCTTTCCGCAGGGCGAAGAGCGCTTCCGCGCCGGATTCCCGGAATGGCAGCCGTGCAGCCAGCGCGAACTGTTTTTGGAAATGGAAGCGTTCATCTCGGCGCTGGAACTCAGGCGCACCGTGTTCCGCAGCGACCACGTTTCCAACCGCCTGGTGCTGAAAGGCACCCTCGGCGCCGAAAAGGCCCGCCTGTTGGGCGAAATACAGGCAGCGGTCGCGACTCCGGAAGCCACGTCCTTGCGTCCGCCATGGCAACGCGGACTGTAAGCGCGAGAGCGGAAGCAAACTACCCGGCGGCGGAACTTGCGTAACCGGCGGGCCGCCCGGCGAAAAGTCGGCGCTGGCGGGACGGCGCCAGGCAGAATACGCGGCGGCTATGCGCCCAGCGCGGACGCGCCTGCCGCTGCAACGACCCCGTCCTCGGACGACTTGACGCCGGAGACACCGATCGCGCCGAGATAAACACCATCGCGGACCAGCGGCAGGCCGCCCTCGAGGCAGATCACGTCGGGCATCGTCATCATGACCGGACGCCCCTGCAAGACCATGTCCTCGAAAGCCTTGGTCGGCCGCTTGAACATGATGGCGGTCCGGGCCTTCTGCTCGGCGACGCGCACGGAGCCCTTCTGCGTTCCGTCCATCCGCTCGAGTGAAATCAGGTGGCCGCCGTCATCGACGACAGCGATGACCACGTTCCAGTTGTTTTCGGTCGCCGCGCGGCGGGCCGCGGCGGTGATGCGACGTGCGTCTTCAAGGTTAAGCATGGCCGGATCCTGTTGAATGGGTAAGCACATCAATCATACACACCGGGGCTACCAGCCTGCTCACGACACCGGCAAGGCGGCTGATGCGGACGGAGTGCGTGTGATATCTTTTGGCGAAAATTCGAGATCCGACATGAAAGTCCTCCTGATCCTGATCACCCTGCTGGCCCCGGCAATCGCACAGGCCGAGTGGGTCAAACTTGCTTCCGCCGGCGCAGGCGAGGTCACCGTCTATGTC
>CAIZHL010000096.1 GCA_903932755.1 uncultured beta proteobacterium | reverse complement strand
TGTGCTGCAAGTCATCCAGTTGCTTCCCGCTCAGGTTGCCATGCCGACGGATGTAGTCAGCTGCCTCGCCGAGAAAACCTGCGGTACCAAAGCAGGGGTCATAGACGGTCTCGCCCGCTTTCGGTTGGACGACCTCGACCATCGCGCGAATGATGTGGCGTTGCGTGTAGAACTCTCCGGCGTAGCCTGCCGAGTCGGCGGCGACACGCTTTAGCAGGTCTTCGTAGATTTCTGACAGGACGATCACATCGGTCTGGTCGGAAAAATGGAGTTTGTCGACCTGTTGCACTACCTTGGCAAAGCTCACTCCCCGTCGGCTGTAGTTGCGGACGTTGTCAAAGATGCGGCGGAATCGCTGCGCCAGCCCGTCGTCGCCCATACCTTTCTTTGGGTCCGGGCTGGTGAGCTTGATCCAGAGTTTGCCGTCGACAAACTCCAACATGTCGTCCGGGTGATCCGTATTCTTCGCCCAAGACGACCAGGCAAACTCACCGGACAGGCGGCGCTCGTAGCCTTTGTCGTCGAAGCCAGCCTCGGCCTCCTTGCTGGTTTCGGCTTCGTCAAAAGCCTTGAGAAAGAACAGCCAGGCGAGCTGTTCGACATAGTTGCGCGCATCGACACCTTCGGAATTCAGCTGGTCGCAGGCATTCTTGACGATCTGCTGGACTTCCTGGCGGCGGTGGTCGGTTTTCTTGTTCATCCGGGATCCGGTTTAGATATATCTGAGATTGAGAGCGCGAGCCTAAGAGGCCATCGGCACGTACAGGTGGCGCTTGACCAGTTCGAGGTCGGACTTCAGCAGCGCCGGGCCACCATAGCGGGTACTCAGCGTGTTGAAGCTGCCAAATTGCTCGGCGAACTGCGGCGCACCATAGGTCCTGGCCTGCTCCAGATCGTCGATGCCGAACAGCCGATAATGATCGAGCGCGGTGTGCCAGAAGTTGGTTTTGAAGCGTTTCGCTTCGTCGAGATCCCTTTCGCCGACCTGATCAAGCAGCCAGATCTGGTCTTCATCCCACAGCCGGTTCGTGCGATCAGCACGGGTTGGCACGCGCGGCAGCTGGAAGCCGATCTTGGCCAGGATGTCGACGTCGTCGGTATCGGGCAAGTCCAGATAGTGACGAAATGCCGACGGGTAGATATCGCGGTCGCGCAGGGCCTCGCGCAGTTCGTGGCGGCTCGTTTTGTCGATCCAAATGCGAAGCAACTCGTCTATTCCCTTGTGGCTGATGTCGAGGATGAACTCACGCGATTGCTCGGTGTATTCCTCGAAAGGCAGCTTGCGGCCATCGGCCAGGCAGACGTAACGATTCGTCGTCGAAATGATGACTGAGACGCCCTCGGCCAGCACCTTGGGCACCGGCTCGGCAGCCTTCTTCGGCTTGCTGGTCTTCTTGGCGTAGCCTGATTGCTTGTTGGCCGGATGGCCGTCAAATTCGGCGTCCTCAAGTTGGCTTGCGCCCGAGTAGTCAAAAATCGTGAAGTAGCGCTTGTTGATGTCCTCGCACAGGCGTGTGCCACGCCCCTTCATCTGCTTATAGAGGATTGCGCTGCGCAGGGGACGGACGAAGATGATGTTTTTGACATCCGGCGCGTCGAAACCGGTCGTCAGCAGATCCACGGTGACGGCAACACGCGGATTGCTCGGCCCGACAACTGCAAAGTTGCGCTCCAGCTGATGACTGTTCCGCTCCGCGCGGGTGATACGTGCCGCGTAATCAGCATTGCCGGATAGTCGGCGCAGTTCTTGTGCCATGAAAGCCGCATGAGTATCGTCTACGCAGAAGATGATGCTTTTTTCGTCTCGAAGCTCGTACTTGCCGAGAATCTCCCACAGATCCTCGGCAATCGCCTTGGTTCGATCCGGCATGCGGATTTCACGTTCGAAATTCGATGTCGTGTAACGCTTGCCGTCCGGGCCGGTAAAGCCGTCTTCGTCGACGTTGGTGACGCGCTCTTCCAGAAGATAGGGCACCAGATAGCCGTCTTCGATCGCCTGCTTGAGACTGTAGGTGAACACCGGGTCACCGAAGTAGTGCTGAGTATCACGCCGCTTTTCCTCAGCGGTCAGCACGCGATCACCTTCTTCGAGTTCACGCGGCGTTGCCGTAAGACCGAGCTGGAGTGCCGAGCCAAAGTGCTCAAGTACGCCGAACCAGTCGCCGAAGCCGGAGCGGTGACACTCGTCGATAACTACCAGGTCGAAGAAATCAGGGTCGTAGTGCTCGTAGACTTTCTTGCCGTCGAGGTTTTCGTCGAGGTTCTGATAATTGGCGAAGAAGATCTTGCCGACCTCGTGCTGCCCCTTGGCGACCACATCCTTGTCGATTTGGACGCGCTCGGACGCCGAGTAGGCAGAAAAGGCGCGGTAGGCTTGGTCCTTGAGGCTGTTCCGGTCGGTCAGGAAGAGGACGTGTTCGCGCTTGAGAGCCCGCCCGCTCAAGAGCTTCCAGACCAGCTGAAACACAGTAAAGGTCTTGCCTGTGCCCGTTGCCATAAGCAGCAGCACGCGATCGTTGCCCTGTGCGAACTGCCAGAGCGTCTTATTGATCGCCATGTCCTGATAGGGCCTGACGCTCTTTTTCGTGACCTGGTCGACGTGGTAGATCGAGGAAAACGTATCTTCCCAGCGATCCCAGGCGATGCTGACGCCGAATCGCGAAATGATTTCTTCCGGTGTCGGCGGTCCACTGAGGGTTTCGAAGTCGCCAGTGTCGTTGTCGGTGAGGATCCAGTTGGCGCCGTTGGTGGCAAGTGAGAAGCGGATCGACAGCCGGCGGGCATAACGCGAGGCTTGCTGCATGCCGTCGGCAGCATCTTCGCCTTCGGCCTTCGCTTCCAGAATCAGCAGCGGCACGCTGCGATAGCGCAGCAGGTAATCAGCAATGATCGACTGTGTTTCGTCGTACATCGTTTCGCCGGTCAAGTTGACCTTGCCGGGGCCGATGCGCAACTGTTCCTGCCATGACCAGCCGGCGGCGCTAAGCGCGGGCTCGATCACTTCCTTGCAGGTCAATCGTTCGTTGCGTGCCATATGGCTTCCCTGAATATGCGGTTTTCGTGGTGCGGCAACCCTACTGAGCAACTCGCGTGCCAAGGAAGCGACATCGCCGTTGTCATTATCGCCGGTTAGCGTTCAACGTCGTATTTTTCCATCCAGTTAGTGAGGGTCTGATAATTACGGAAGCCCAGTAAGGTGGCAGCCTGTGTTTTATTCCCCTTGGTTTGTTCCAGCGCTCGCTGCAGATAGTGGCGTGCCACGCTGGCGATGAGCTCCTCCAAGGGAATGGCTGAGTCCAATGGACGATTGAGGATGTCATCGCGATTTGCGTGTGTCTTGGGCGTTTCCAGGATCGCCTCCCTGATCGACTCCTGCCCGATCGTTTCATCGTCCGACCAAACAGCCGCACGTTGAAGGGTATTGAGCAGCTCCCGAATATTGCCTGGCCATGCATGATTAAGAAGGAGATTCTTTGCCGCTACGGAGATCTTCTTTGGTTTGAGGCCGATTGGAGCCGACGCCTCGTTCACCTGCTTCAGCAATGCATCAATGAGTAGCGAAAGGTCCCCAGCGCGCTCACGCAGCGGCGGTAACTTAATAATGGCAACGGCCAGCCGGTAGAAGAGATCTTCACGGAAATTGCCGCTGGTAACTTCATGTATCAGTGTCCGGTTCGTCGCCGCGACTATTCGTACATCGACTTTCTTCGCCTCGCTGGAACCTACTGGGGTGACTTCACCTTCCTGCAGCGTGCGGAGCAGTTTGACCTGGACCGGCTTCGGTAACTCTCCGATTTCATCGAGAAAGATCGTTCCGCCATGGGCAAGTTCGAAGTGCCCCTTGCGGTCTGCCGCAGCGCCCGTAAAGGATCCCTTCTTGTGGCCGAAGAACTCGGACTCGACAAGTTCCGGCGAGATCGCACCGCAGTTCACAGTGATGAAGGGCCTGTCTTTTCTGGGGCTGGCATGGTGAATGGCGCGTGCCATAAGTTCCTTGCCGGTACCGCTTTCACCTTCAATCAAGACAGGAATGCTGCGAATTGCAATTCGGCGCGCCTGTTCAATAACGCGCTTCATAACTGCGCTGCGGTGGATGATGCTCTCGAATACCGCGTCTTCAGCCGCGGAACCCATTGCCAGCGCGGAAAGACGCTCGTCTGAGCGCAAAAGAAGATGGGGGATGAACACGGCCG
>CAIZHL010000095.1 GCA_903932755.1 uncultured beta proteobacterium | reverse complement strand
CGGTGACCTTGTCGGCCATGCCGCGCGGCACGGAAATCACGAAGTCCTCGGCGAAGCCCGCACCTACCTGGTTCTGCACGCCCCTGAAGACCTTGATCTGGGAAATCGCCTGGCCCTGGCCATAAACCTTCACCGCCTCGAAGGCGTTGTAGCCCCAGTTGAGCAGGTTGAGCGAATCCTTGGCGCGCGCATCCTCCGATGCCGTACCGAGCACCACCGAAATCAGCCGCCGCGGGCCGCGCTTTGCGGTGGCGATCAGGCAATAGCCGGCGGCACTGGAATGTCCGGTCTTCAGGCCGTCGACGGTCGGGTCGGCCCACAGCAGGCGGTTGCGGTTGTGCTGGCGGATGCCGTTGTAGGTGTATTCCTTCATCGCATGCAGGGCGTGGGTTTCCGGATGGTCGCGGATCAGCGCCGCGGCGAGCTTCGCAAGATCGCGTGCCGTGGAATAGTGGTTCGGCGCCGGTCCTTCGAAGTAGCCGCTGGCATTGAGGAAGCTGGTGTCCTTGAGGCCCATGCGCTGCGCCGTGCGGTTCATCATCGCGGCAAAAGCGTCCTCGGAACCGCCGATGGCTTCGGCCAGCGCCACCGAGGCGTCGTTGCCGGACTGGATCACCATGCCCTTGAACAGGTCGTCGACCGACACGCCCTTGTTGACCGGCACGAAACTGCGCGAGCCCTGGGTGCGCCAGGCGCGCTCGGAAATTGTCACCGGCTGCTGCAGGGAGAGCGTCTTCTGCGCCAGTGCGTCGGCCACCAGATAGGTGGTCATGACCTTGGTCAGCGAGGCCGGCTCCAGGCGCATGTCGGCTTCCTGTGCCGCCAGCACCTGACCGGTGGTGTAGTCCATCAGCAGCCAGGCGCGAGCGCTGATCGCGGGTACCGGAATCGTCGTCGGCAGGGGCTGCGCGTGGCTGGCGCCCAGCTGCAGCAGGATAAAAACAAAGGCAAGGAATCGCATTGAAAAATCACAAAAAGGAAGAGGTGGAATTATAGTCGGCCGCACGTCGCCAGCCGGACGGGACTAGCGCTGCACCACCACGGGCGCCATGCCGAAGCTTTCGCGCAAGCGCACGCCCTCAAGCTGTGCAGCTGCGGCATCAGGCCATGGGCCGAGCTGGACGCGAAACAGGCCGCCGCGCGCCTGCACCGTCAGCTTGCCGGAAAGATCTCCCAGCTCGCGCGCCAGCCGCGCGCGCAATGCCTCGGCATTGTCGCGGTTGCCGAAGGCGCCCAATTGCAGGAAATGCCCGCGCCCGTCCTCCATCTGCGGCAGCGGCGGCTCGGACTCGGCCGCGGCCAGCCTGACGATCGGATCGTCCTCTTCCGCGCGGCGCGGCGCCAGCGCGACGGCGGGCAACTGGCCGGGCAGGACGCTTTCGACCTCGACCAGGGTGCTGCCCTGGCCGGTGTAGCCGAGCTTGTACGCCGCCGTCCAGGAGAGGTCGATTTCCCGCCCGGCGTGAAACGGCCCGCGGTCGTTGATGCGCACCACTACGGATTTGCCGTTGGACGGGTTGGTCACGCGGACGTAGGAGGGAATGGGCAGTATCGGGTGGGCTGCCGTCATCGCGTACATGTCGTAGATCTCGCCGCTGGAGGTCTTCTGCCCGTGGTAGCGGCGCCCATACCAGGAGCCGATGCCGCGCCCCTTGTAGGGCTTGAGCTCGCGCAACGGTTTGTAGTCGCGGCCGAAAACCGAATAGGGATTGTTGGCGAAACGGTGCAGCGGCTCGGGCTTGGGCACCGCATCGGGAATCGTGTCCGGATCGACCGCCGGGCCGTCGCCGGGACCATCGTCCTTGTAGCCGCCGCCGAACTTTGCAGGCGGCACGGGCTTCTTCGCCGCGGAAGAAGAAGTCGGCGCTGGCGGTACGGCGGGGGCCGGGGCGGCGCCGCGCTCATCAACCGCTCGCGGCGGCTGGCCGCCGCAAGCGGCGAGGAAGAACGGCAGAAGGAAAAGCGGCAATGCTTTACCACAGAGACACAGAGGCACAGAGCAAAAGCCCTGTGAGAAAAACAACCGAATTGTCTTTGTAGTTCTCCGCACTTCCTCTGTGCCTCTGTGCCTCTGTGGTGAGATTTTCAAAATCACTTCTGCACCAGCATCCGGTTGCCGTGGATCGACATGAGTATCCCGATGCCGAGGAACAGCGTCACCAGCGCCGTACCGCCGTAGCTGACCAGCGGCAGCGGCACGCCTACGACCGGCAGGATGCCGGCCACCATGCCCATATTGACGAAGGCATAGGTGAAGAAAATCATGGTCACCGCGCCGGCCAGGAGGCGCGAAAACAGCGTCGCCGCGTTGGCCGCGATCATCAGTCCGCGCCCGATCAGCAGCGCATAGAGTGCCAGCAGCACAAGGTTGCCGAAGAGGCCGAACTCCTCGGAGTAAACAGCGAAAATGAAGTCGGTGTGCCGTTCCGGAATGAACTCGAGCTGCGCCTGGGTGCCCGATTTCCAGCCCTTGCCGAAGATGCCGCCGGAGCCGATGGCGATGGTGGACTGGATGATGTGGAAGCCCTTGCCCAACGGATCCTTCTCCGGATCGAAGAGCGTGATGATGCGATTGCGCTGGTAGTCGTGGAGCAGGTTCCAGGCCAGCGGTGCCGCGGCGACGGCGGCGACGGCCATGCCGATCATGATCTTCCAGGACAGGCCGGCGAAGAAGATCACGTAGAAGCCGGCGGCCAGCACCAGGATGGCCGTGCCCAGGTCAGGCTGGCGCGCGATCAACGCCACCGGCAGCAGCAGCAGGATGGCGGCAACCGCGTAATCGCGCAGGCGCGGCATGGCTTCGCGCTGCTGGAAGAACCAGGCCAGCAAGAGCGGCATGGCGATCTTCATCAGTTCCGAGGGCTGCGCGCGCATGAAGCCGAGGTTGAGCCAGCGTCGCGCCCCCTTTGAGACGTCGCCGAACAGCGCCACGGCGATCAGCAGCAGCACGCCGGCGACATAGATCGGCACCGCCAGGTGCATCAGCCGCTGCGGCGGGATTTGCGCCAGGATGCGCATCACCACCAGCGCCACCGCCACGTTAATCAACTGGGCGTTGATCCGTTCGGGCGAGGCGCTGGCCATGATGCCTATCGCCACCAGCAGCAGCAGCCCGGCGACCAGCATCAGGGGGCCGTCGAGCGGGGCGACCAGCTTGTGCCACCACACGCGCAAATTGGCAAGACCGATGCCTGGATTCATTCGTCATCTCTTTCGACAGCGGCCTCGTCCGGCAGCGCCGGTGCCTTGGGTTTCTTGCCGAGCAGGTAGTAGTCGAGCACCTGGCGCGCGATCGGGGCCGCTGCCTGGGCGCCGAAGCCGCCGTTCTCGACCAGTACCGCGAGCGCGATGGTCGGCTTGTCGGCCGGAGCGTAGGCGATGAACAAGGCGTGGTCGCGCAGGTGGGCCACCATGGTCTCGGTCTTGTGCTCGGCACCCTTGTAGGAAAACACCTGCGCCGTACCGGTCTTGCCGGCGGACACATACCCGGCGCCGGCGAAGGCGCGCGCGCCGGTACCCTCCTTGTTCACGCCGACCATGGCGTTCTTGATCACCTCGACGTGTTCGGGCTTGAGCCGCAGGTCGCGCAGCGGCTCCGGTTCGATCAGGCGCTTGTCGCCGGTCCGCGTGTCGGTGACGTACTTGACCAGGTGCGGGCGGAACATTACACCGTTGTTGGCCACGATCGCCGTGGCCTGCGCCAGCTGGATCGGTGTGTAGGCGTTGTAGCCCTGGCCGATGCCGATCGAGATCGTCTCGCCGGCATACCACTTCTGCTGCTCGGGCTTCCTGAAGCGCTTCTTCTTCCATTCCTGCGAGGGCAGCACGCCTTCCGATTCGCCGTCGATGTCGATGCCGGTGCGGCTGCCCAGGCCGAGTCGGCCCATGAAACTGGAAATGTTGTCGATCCCCATGTCATTGGCCAGCATGTAGTAATAGGTGTCGCAGGAATGCACGATGGATTTGTACATGTCCACCATGCCGTGCCCGCCCTTCTTGTCGTCGCGGAAGTGGTGGCCGCCGAAATTGAAGAAGCCCGGATCGGAAATGGCCTGTTCCGGCCGGCGCTTGCCCAGTTCCAGCGCGGCCAGTGCCATGAAGGGCTTGAAGGTCGAGCCGGGCGGGTAAGCGCCATTCAGTGCGCGATTGACCATGGGCTTGTCCGGCGACTCGTTGAGCTCGCGCCAGTTCTGCGTGTCGATGCCGTCGACGAACATGTTGGGGTCGTAATTGGGCACCGAAACCATGGCCAGGATGCCGCCGCTCGCCGGCTCGATCGCCACCAGCGAGCCCTTGCGGTCGCCGAAGGCGTGCTCGGCGATGCGCTGCAGTTCGGCGTCGATGGTCAGCGTCAGCTGGTTGCCGGCGATCGGCGGCGTGTGTGCAAGGGTGCGCACGGCGCGGCCGCCGGCATCGACCTCGACCTGCTCGTGGCCGCTGACGCCGTGCAGGTCGAACTCGTAACGCAGCTCGAGGCCGGTCTTGCCGAAGTGGTCGGTGCCGCGATAGTTGGCCTCCTCCTCGCGCGCCTCGATCTTTTCCAGGTCGCGGTCGGTGATGCGGCCAATGTAGCCGAGGATGTGCGAAGCGAAGGTGCCGCCGGGGTACTGGCGGAACAGGCGCGCCTTGATCTCGACGCCGGGAAAGCGGTAGCGGTGGGCGATGAACTTCGCCACTTCCTCGTCGGAAAGGCGGGTACGGATGGGCAGCGTCTCGAAGCTCTTGCTCTCGTCCATCAGCTTCTTGAAGCGGCGGCGATCCTTGGCTTCGATTTCGATGATCGCGGCAAGGCCGTCGATGGTCCGCTCCAGGTCGCCGGCGCGCGAGGGCGTGATCTCGAGGGTGTAGGCCGAATAATTGCGCGCCAGCACCGCGCCGTTGCGGTCGACGATCAATCCGCGGTTGGGCACGATGGGCACCAGCGAGATGCGGTTGTCCTCGGCGCGGGTCTGGTAGTAGTTGTGCTGCACGACTTGCAGCCAGAGGAAGCGGGCGAACAGCAGCATGAAGCAGAACAGCACGAACCCGCCGGCGACCGCGATGCGCGAACGGAAGCGTTCGAGTTCCTCCTGGGGGTTCTTGAATTCCATCTATCGCTCGCGCCGCAATGGCGGAACCGCCAACGGCAAGCTACACAAAAGCAAATTGATCGCCCCCCACCCCCCGTTCCACGGACGGCCCTGCATGGCCGTCCGGCTCCACGGGCGCGGAGCAGTGCTCCGCAAATTCCCCGTTACGCCCCCCGCCCCGGGGCGGGGGCGACTGGTTTGCTCGCTGCGCTCGATGATCACTGCAGTTTGCCCTTGGCTTTCATATCGGCCGGTGCACGTCTTTGTCTTCCGGGCGGAACTGGGGCATCAGCAGCAGGTAGGTGACCGGATGCCAGAGCAGCGTCGCCGTGAAGCTGGAGAGGAACCACAGCACGCCGGGAAATTCGCCGCCGCTGACCATGCGCGTCATCAGCATCACCAGTTGCATGCCGAGGAACATCGGCAACACGTGCAGTGCCTGCTGCGACAACGGAAACCACAGCACGCGGCGTGACCAGCCGGCGGCGGCAAAGGCCAGCAGCACGTAAGCCAGCGCGTGCTGGCCCATGACGCTGGCGTCGGCCACGTCCATCGCCAGGCCCAGCGCAAAACCGGCCGCCATGCCGACCTTCAGCGGCTGATGCACGCACCAGAAGGCCAGCACCAGCGCCACCCAGTCGGGAATGCCGGGGAAGCGGCCGAAGGGCACCAGGTTCAGCACCAGCGCCACCAGCAGGGTGAACGCGATGAACCAGTTCCTGACCGGCAACAGGATGCGGCGCGAGGAGTGTGTGGGTTGCATCTACGCCTCCGCCGGGCCGCCCCAAGGGGGCGTGCGTTCAACAACATGGATACCGCGTAGCGGTTGAACCATGGTCACCCTTTCCCTTGGGGAAGGGGTTGGGGGTAGGGTTGTTCTCATCTTGCTTTCTTCTTGACGCGCTTGCCGCGCGCAGGCTGGTCGGGCGTCGCCGGAACATCGTCGGGCTGTGGCGGCAGTTCCATCCGGCTGCCTAGCACCAGCGCCAGGCCGTGGCGCTCGACCCCGGCGAGCGGTACGCAGGTGATGCGGGCGAAGGAATGCGAGCTGTCGCGGTCGATCTTGGCCACCCTGGCCACCGGCAGGCCGGGCAGATAGACGCCGTCGAGTCCGGAGGTGACCAGCACGTCGCCAACCTGCACTTCGGCGTTGGCGGCGAGGAAACGCAGCTCCATCATCCCGGCGCCGGCGCCGGCCAGCACCGCGCGCAAGCCGTTTCTCTGCACCGCGACCGGAATCGCCTGGTCCTTGTCGGTGAGCAGCAGCACTTCCGAGGTCAGGGGAAATACCCGCGTCACCTGGCCGATGACGCCGATGTCATCGACCACGGCCTGGCCGGCGGCGATGCCGTGCTGGCTGCCCTTGTCGATGATCACCCGGCGCGAAAAGGGATCGCGTGCGGCGTAAAGGATCTCGGCGATGCGGCCTTCGACCGGCTGTCGCGTACGCATGTCGAGAAGGGCGCGCAAACGCTTGTTCTCCTGCTCCAGATGCTCCTGGCGCAGCAGCAGGTTGGCGGTGCCGAGCTGGCGCCGGCGCAGTTCTTCGTTGTCCCGCAGCAGGGTGCTCTGGCGCGACAGGTAGGCGCCAAAATCGCCGGCGGCATCGATCGGCATCCCGGTCACCCGCTGCAGCGGCCAGGCCGCCGTTGCCACGGCGAGTCGCGCCCATTCCAGGGTGTGAAAGCGCAAATCGGCGATCAGCAGGACCAGCGACAGCGAAACAAAAAAGGCCAGCCGCACGAGCGGCGCCGGACCCCGCTTGAAATAGGGTGGCGGAGCATGGCCGGCGACGGACATCAAGGCAGGTGCACTCTCAGAATTGAAACCCCGGTGGTGCCCCGCATTTCACGGCCGCGGGGCCAGCTTGCAAGCTACACGGGGCGGG
>CAIZHL010000094.1 GCA_903932755.1 uncultured beta proteobacterium | reverse complement strand
CTCTCTTCATGGTTCTGGAAGGCGGCGAGGCCCTGTTCCTGGAACACGCGCTCGGCTTCGTCGGAAAACAGCACGGCGTCGCCGTCGAAGGCGATGCGCACTTCCTGCGGGTGCTGCTCGGCTTCGGTCAGCGTCGTTGAATACACGCGCGCGGCGGGGAAGCCGCCTTCGAGGGCGGCGCGCACGTCGGCTTCGTTGGCGGAAAGAAACAGGTTGGCGCCCAGCGGTTTGAGGTAGCTGAAGGGCGAGCGGCCGCGCGTGAATACGCCGCGCTCAAGTTGCATGCCGGCGGCGCTGGCGGATTTGAAAATGCGCAGGCCGGAGACCGGGTCATTGCGCGAGAGGACTACCACGGCCACGCGCTGTCGTTCCGGCGTGTTGAAGGCCAGCAGCTTCTGCACCAGCGGGAAGGCGACGCCGGGCCGCGCCGGCTGGTCCATGCGCTCAAGCTGCAGGCGCATGTAGGCGGAATCGTCCTGGTCCTCGAAGACGCGGTTTTCCTCTTCGAAATCGAACAGCGCGCGCGAGGAAAGCGCGACGACGAGTTGGCCTTAAAGGCTGGCTGGCATCAGGCTTGCTCCGGCTTGGCGAGATTCGCCTGCAGCCACGCGGGAAAAGATTTCCAGGGTAGGGCGAGGTGGCCGTTGGGCATGGCTTTCTCTTTGGCCGTGCGGCAGATGATGATCCCGGGCCCCACGGCGTCGTCGCCGGCGATGGCGAGGAAGCGGTTGAGCGGCTCGACGTGCCCGGCGCCCGGGGTCGCGGTCAGCTTGACCTCCACGGCTTGCAGCTTGCCGCCGATGACGATCAGGAGATCGACTTCCAGCCCGTCGTGCGAGCGCCAGTAATACACATCCGGTTTGCGGCCGAGTGCCATGAAGGCCTTGACGGCCTCCGTGACCACCCAGCCTTCCAGCAGCGGCCCGCCCATCGGCCCGGCCAGAGCGGCGGCGGCATCCGGTTGCCGTGTCAGCAGGCTGACGAGGGCGGAATCGTGGAAATAGAACTTGGGCGTCTTGACCACCCGTTTGCCATAGTTACGAAACCAGGGTTGCAGGAAATGCGCGATGTAGGAGGCCTCGAGCACGCCGGCCCAGGATTTCACCGTGGGCTGGCTGATGCCCAGTTCGCGGGCCAGGTCGGCGGCGTGGAATTCCTGTCCGTGCCGTGTGGCCGCCAGGTTAAGGAACTGGTTGAAGCTGCGCAGGTCGGGGATGTTGCGTATCTGCCGCACGTCGCGCTCGATGTAGGTGGATACATAGCTGCGCAGCCAGAGGTCACGTCGATCGGGATGCAGGGCCGGGACGGGATAGCCGCCATTCCAGAGCAATGCGTCAAGGCCGGGCCGGGGCAATTCCGGATAGGAAAACGGCGGCAGTTCGAGGATGGCGACACGGCCGGCGAGGGATTCACTGACGTCGCGCATCAGGCCGAATTGCTGCGAGCCGGTGAGCAGCCAGCGACCGCAACGGCGGGGTTCGGCGTCGATGCGCATCTTGAGGTGCGAAAGCAGGGCGGGAACGTACTGGATTTCGTCGAGGATCACCGGTCGCTTGTCGAAGCGGCCAAGGAAGCCGGCGGGGTCAATTGTGGCGAAGTCTCGTTCCAGCGGATCGTCGAAGCTGACATAGTCGACCTGCTCCCCCGCCTCGTGCCGCAGGAAGGTGGTCTTGCCGGATTGACGCGGTCCGGTGACCAGGACGGCGGGAAACCCGGCCAAGGCTTGACTCAGGGCGATGGCGAGTTGGCGTTGTCGGTACATTTGACAATACTAAAAACAGATTTTAGTTTTGTCAAACAAACCTTAGGCGCGTTTGGCTTTGTTGCCTGACTTCGGCGCGTCCGCATACATCTGCGTCATCCGCGCCGCTTCGTCGGCGACGCGCTGCCGCAGGTCGGCCGGCGCCAGCACTTCGACGTCGGCGCCGAACTTGAGGATGTCCATGATCAGTTCGCGGTGGTCGGCGTAGGGAAATTCCAGCAGCCACGATCCGTCGGCGTCGAAGCCGCAGGTCTGCTTCGGGTGCCAGGTTTCCTGCGCCACCCAGCGCGCGCGTTTGGGCGTGAAGCGCAGTTTGGCGTGCTGCAGGCGGCGCCCGGAGAAGATGCCGTAGCCGGCGCCGAGCACTTCGTCGAGGCTGCGGTGCGAGACCTCGCGCGCCTTCCTTTCGATGACCGTGGCTTCGCGGATGGAATCGAGGGCGAAGTTGCGGATGTCGTTGCGCAGGTGGCACCAGGCGTCGAGGTACCAGTTCTCGCGGTAATACACCAGGCGCTGCGGCGAGACTTCGCGCTCGGTGG
>CAIZHL010000093.1 GCA_903932755.1 uncultured beta proteobacterium | reverse complement strand
GGCGCGCCTTCGAAGCGCCGGTGTTCGCGGCCGAGCGCATCGACCAGCGGCATCACAGATCCAGCCCGCGCGGCTTCCTGCCGGCGCGGGCGAACAGGGCGTCGAACAGGGCGTCGGGCAGGAGGCGCAGCAGCTTTGCCGCCACCCCCATCTGCCAGGGAATCACGGTGTAGGAGGTGCCGCGCTCGATGGCGCGGGCGAAGCGCCGCGCCGCTTCACCGGCGGGCATCAGGAAGGGCATGGGGTAGGGATTAACGACGGTCATCGGCGTCGCGATGTAGCCGGGCGCGATGGTGACGACCTTGACGCCGCTGCCGTGCAGTTCGACGCGCAGCGCCTCCAGCCAGGCGATGTTGGCCGCCTTCGAGGCCGAGTAGGCGCCGGCGCCGGGCAGGCCGCGGATGCCGGCGACCGAGGCGATGCCGACCAGGCGCCCGCTGCCGCGCGCCTTCATCGCGGCGACGAAGGGCTGCAGGGTCTGCGCCATGCCGATGACATTGGTCTCGAAGATGCGGCGCAAGGCCGGCAGGTCACCGGCCTCCTCGCCCAGCGTGCCGGCGGAGACGCCGGCATTGGCGATGACGATGTCGGGGCAGCCGTGGCGGGCCATGAAGTCGGCGGCGGCGGCCTGCAGCGCCGCGCCATCGGCGACATCCAGCGGGTAGCAGCCGTGGCTGCCGGGAAGTTCGGCGGCGAGCGCAAAAAGTCGGCTCTGGCGACGCGCCGCCAGCCCCAGCGTGGCGCCCTGCGCGGCGTAGTGGCGGGCCAGCGCCTCACCGATGCCGCTGGATGCGCCGGTGATGAAGACGCGCACTTGCGTAGTGCTGAGATCTTGATGGTGCATGCAAAAACGCTACGCGTCATTCCCGCGAAAGCGGGAATCCAGCGGCGTTCACGGACAAAGTCACCGGGTTCCCGCTTTCGTCATTCCGGCGAACGCCGGAATCCAGCCGGCGGCCGCTTCTGGATCCCGGGTCAAGCCCGGGATGACGGCGGGAACGGCTTCCATCGCGTTCAAGCTGACCCTGTTTTGGCGCGCTGTTCTAGCGCATGCCTGTTTCGGCGCGGACGCGGGCCACCAGGCGGTCGATGTTGGCCAGCAGTTCCTCGTGGCTGCCGCGCGCCAGCACCAGGTAGCGGCCGTGCACCATTACCGCCGGAACGCCGGTGAGGCCGGCCGCCGCGCCGAGCAGGCGGGACTGGCGGACGCGGCTTTGCACGCCGGGCGAGGACCAGGCGGCGGCGAACTGCTGGCTGTCGAGGCCTCTTTTCGCCGCCCATTCGAAGATCGACTTTTCGTCGTCGAGGCGCTGGTGCCCGACGTGGATCGCGGCGAACACCTCGAAATGCAGTTTGTCGGCCAGGCCCATGGCTTCCAGCGTGTAGTAGAGCCTGGCGCCGGGCAGCCACTTGTCGTTGGCGGGTATCGCCGGCACGCGGCGGAAGCTGACGCCGGCGGGAAGGCCGGCGGCCCAGGCGGCGAGCGGCGGCTCAAGGTCGAAGCAGTGCGGGCAGCCGTACCAGAAGAATTCGGTGACTTCGATCCGGTCGGAGGGCGCCGCCAGCGGCGGGTTGATGACGCGGAAATCGCGGCCTTCCTGCAGGTCCGCCGCGCCCGCCGCAAGGGCCAGGCAGGAGCCGAGCACCGCCAGCCAGCAACGCCAGGATTTCATGGCCGCGCCTACTCCGTAACTTTGATGACCGAGCCCTGCACGCCGTTTTGCGACAGCAGCGTGCGCGCCTTGTTCATCTCGTCCGGGTCGCGGAAGGGGCCGACGCGGACGCGATGCATGACGCCCTTGTCAGGCACGTTGACTTCCTGGACGCCGGCTTCGAGCCCGGTCAGCGCCAGCTTGGCCTTGAGGTTGTCGGCATCGGCGGCCTTCTGGAAGGCGCCGACCTGGAGGAAGAAGACGGTGGTCGGCCCCGGCTTGACGTCGGCCGGCGCCGCGACGACTCCGCCCGCAGGCGGCGCGACGCCGGGCGGCGCAACCTGTGGCGCGGCGGTGCCGGGCGCAGGCGTACCGGGCGCGGGCGGCTTCTTGCCTTCGAGGATGTCATAGAACTCGAAGCGGCCCTGCGGCTTGTCGCCGGCCTTGCCCGGCAGCGGGGCGGGCGTGGTGGCGGTGCCGGGCGCGGCGGGCTTGTCGGCCTTGGGCGCGCCTTCGTACTTGTTCTGGAAGGGCAGCGTGGCCTTGTTGAGGTACCAGGCAATGCCGAAGGCGATCGAGATGCCGATGACGAGGCCGATGAAGATGCCGATCAAGGTGCCGCCGCCGCTTTTCTTCTGCGCGGTGCGCGGCTTGGCGACGGTGCGCGAGGTTTGGTCGTGTTTGCCCATGCCAGTCCTAGTCGGTTTCATTTGAGACGCGAAGACAAGCCGAAGACAGTGCTTTGGCACGGCAAGGCGCCGTCGACAAAATATCAGCTTGAAATCGGCTTGGAATCACATGCTCACCGGTTGCGAGACGCCCAGCAGGGAAAGCCCGTTCTGCAGCACCTGCCGCGTCGCCAGGGCGAGGGCCAGGCGCGCATCGCGCAGCGCCGCATCATCCACCAGCACGCGCTCGGCGTTGTACCAGCTGTGGAAATCGCCGGCGAGGTCCTTGAGGTAGAAGGCCAGCGCGTGCGGCGCGTAGTCGCGCGCGGCCTGCTGCACCAGTTCGGGGAATTCGGCCAGCCGCGCGCACAGCGCAAATTC
>CAIZHL010000092.1 GCA_903932755.1 uncultured beta proteobacterium | reverse complement strand
CTGCGTTGGGCTGAATTGGGGATCCGTGATCCTGATATACGCGAGGCTTACGAGAGAGCCGTCACCGCCTTGGAAGACATGCGAAGCGAGGCGTTTGTCTCTGTCGGTTTCCTTGACCCGTTCGTGATGCAGGTAATCATCGAAGGCGACAAGTCGTAGCAAGCGTTTCAGGGCTATTTAGAAAATCGAACTGTCCATTTTTGCTGATGATTTCGTATGGCGCGATCAAGCACTAGGCTGACGACAAGCTACTTCGGCTCAATCGATTCGCGGCGAATACAGTGGACGCTTACGCCAGGAGATACCCAAATCTTTGTGAACGGGTGCTCGGTTTTGCTGGACTGGACGGCATGCACCTATGGTGGGTATCGGGCGTGGTTCCTCTGTCCGGACTGCGGACGCAGGGTTGCTCTGCTCTACCTGCATGGATCTGGTAGGGCGTCATGCCGGACCTGTCTCAATCTTGATTACGCTAGCCAGCGCGAATCCAAGGAAGACCGGGCAATCAGGCGGTACAACAAGATCAGGCGCCGGCTCGGCTGGAAGCCCGGATTGCTCAATGGTGAGGGCAACAAGCCGAGAGGCATGCACTGGCGAACTTTCTGGCTGCTTAGGGCTCAGCATACCGTTGCCGCTTATGAGGCAGTAGCGGGCTTTGCCGTGCGCCGGTGATCGACACAGGCGACAAGGCGCGACCGATCCGACCTTCCTGGCCCGCTTTGCCTGAGTCCATCAGTCGGCGGTACTGAAATCCTTACTTCACGCGCCGCACTCCATTCGCGGGCTTTTCCTCGGCGCTGAATTCGATTTCGGCCTCTGCCAGAATCCATGCCTCAATCTTGGTATGCCATGCGCGCAGCAGGTCAAGCGGGCGTTGACGGTAGTGCTTCTCGGCTGTAGCGCTCGGCTTGTGTCCCATGATCTGAGCAGCTACACCGGCCGGGCATTCAACCCATTCCGCCAGGGTGCCGAATGATCGGCGAAGGCCGTGCAGCGTCATGCCCTCGATGCCGGCGGCAGCGCATGCTTTGCGGTGCTGGATGCTCGGTTCCTGCAGCCGGCCGGACGCAGCAGCACGGCTGGCGAACACCCACTCTGACGGCTTCCACTTCGGCTGCGGTACTTCCTTTCCTCGGATCTTCTTCAGCTTCGGCGGCGTGTTGTTGATCGTGTGTAACTCGGTCAGCAAGGCATGAACGTAGGGCGTCAGCGGAATCACGCGCTCGCCTTCTACCTTGTCGTGGATGGTCAGGCTATTCCACTTGAAGTCCACGTCTGCCCACTTCATCCAGGCCAGTTCCTCTCGGCGGGCGCCCGTCAGCAGCAGGGTTTGCAGGTATTTGGCGATGGTCGGGTTCTTTATCTTGCCCACGGCGGCGAACCACGCCGGAAGCTGCTCGCGCTGCAGGCAATCGGTCTTGGCCTTCTGCTTCGGGATGTTCTCTTTCGACATCCGTGCGGAACAGGCATCAGCCGCAGCCAGGCCGGCATAGTCCGGTGTGTCGTTGCACCAGTTCAGGAAGGCGCGCAGCAGGCGAAAGGCGAGCGCCGCCTGGGTCGGGCGCCTCGCCGTCTCGTCGCGCAGCCACGCCTTGACGCGTTCCTTGGTGATACCGGAGAGGCGCAGGGGCAGCAGGGTAGCCAAAGATCCGGGCTCTTTCTTCTGCCCTTTCTTGCCGCGCTTGACTGCCATCCCGCCAATGTTGGCGATGTTGTCGTGGTCCAACTGGTGACGCACGCTCCACTTGTGTCGGCGGGCCTCGACGTAGATTTTCCAGAGTTCGGCGACGGTCAGATCCTTGCGGCCGGCTTCAACGCGCTTTGCTTCGACTCCGGCCAGTTGTTCGGCCTTCGCTTGGCGCGGATCAATGCCCTGGTCGATCAGGGTCTGGAGCTTCCTGGCCTGCTCGCGCGCGCCGGGTCGGTCATGGTCGCCAGTTTCGATGTCCCACGACTTGACGTCGCCAATGGTGACTCGAATTGATGCTGAGTTGAGTTTGCCTTGGAAGACATAGGACTTTGCGCCGTTGGCGGTGGCGCGAATTGCCAGGCCCGGGGCGTCGGTGTCCCAAAGGAAGGATTGCGGCTTTCCTGTCTCGCAGGAAAAGTCCCGTACCCGTCCCGCCGTGAGTTTGATCCGTGCCACTTTGAGCCCCCGATTACCGGGTTACATGGCATTGACTCCCTTCGCTGAGGGTCCGAAAATCATTCCATGTAACCGCTATGTAACCGGAATCATACAATATCAATCAACATAAATCAACATGCGGATTATCGGTTACATCTGTAAAAGCGCTCTGCGACTAGATTTACTTGTGTTCCGGCAATACCAATCAATACCCATCAATAAGCTAGTTTCACGGACTCTTAATCCGTAGGTCGAGTGTTCGAGCCACTCACAACCCACCAGTATTCAAGCGGCCTCCAGCGATGGGGGCCGTTTTCTTTGGTGTCCCGCGAAGCCGGGCCGTAGCCAGCGAGAGCGGAGTCCAACCGCCAAACGGCAACTCTCCGCGCTCGGCCGGCGCGCCAGCGACAAACTCGCCGCCGCAGGGCAATGGCAAGAAAAAAGCTCCTTACGGAGCTTTTTTGGCGCAAATCATCACTGGGGCCAGGGAAAACCTGCGATTTCCGTCGGCCAAGCCTGCTTCTCTCGCGCCGCATTCCTGCGCTGTCGCTGCTACCACTACACGCCCATCGATCAAGTCAAGGCAATCCCGGCGCAATCCATCGGCGCCAAACAGCGGTACTACTTCACTGCGTCGTGGAGATCCTTGTCACTGATTTTTCCCGAGCGGTGCAGCCAAAGCAGAATTGCCAGTGGTTTTGGAATATTGCGTCCGGATTCATATCGGGAGCCACCGGACTGGGTGACGCCATACCGTGCCCAAAAGTCTTTCTGATTGAGGTTGACCTTCTTGCGATCGGTTGCGATGTCGCTGAAATCAAGTTTCTTTTTTCGAGCCATGATGTTCTCCTGATTTTTTTGCTGTTGGGGGGTAAATCATTATGCAATTTTTTTAATCGATACTGCAATAAGGGAATATAGGCCGAAATCGCTGCAATGACCATGCATGACGAAATCCATCTTCGGTGAAGTTTTCCGATTTTTAATCGCCGCCACCGGCCGGCGATCATGGCAATCCGGCGATCAGCAGGCCGAGCAGAAGCAGGGTCAGGCCGCGTACTCCGCCCCAGCGACAGAGCCTGGCGCGCAGGGCTTGGTGCCATGGACTCTGCGGCCCCGGCCTGAGCCAGGTCGGCAAAAGTTGGGCGGCAGCACCGCTCACCAGCGGCAAAAGGAAAGCGATCACGAATCCGGCCACAGCAGGGCGCGCCGGCAAGCCGCCGAAACCATGTGCGATTCCCAGTATCAGCAGTCCGAGCAGGCCCAGTGTCGCCGACACCAGGGAGGGCGCCGCACCGTGCGCTTGAACCAGGCCGGAGCCAAATCGGGTTCGCCATGCGTGCAGCGTGCGCAGAACCACTCCGCCATAGATCACGGCGCCCAGCAGGGCAAGTGCCGGCGCTGCCGCCACGCCCTGCCCGGGCCGCGTCAACGCCGTTCCGACAGCAATCAGCAGTGCGCTGCCGGCCGCCCAGCCGACATCGCGCCGCAGACGCAGCGCCGCTTCCGGGTCGGACTGTCCGATGCAGGTGGGCAACAACACCTGCAAGGTTCCCAAGGCGGCAAGTCCGATGAATCCAAGAAGATTGGCGTGAAGGTGAAACAGACGCAGGGCGTTGCGCTGCTCGGGAAAATGAGGCATCAGGATGATCGCCAGCAATGCCAGCAGGAGGAAGCCGAGCGCGGCCAGGTACCAATCCAGTCCCCGATGGCGCGGACCGAGCATGTGCTGCGCCCTGCGCAGGGTCCAAGCGCCAAGACTGATCGCCGCAATTCCGGCCAAGCTTGCCGCGAGGCTTAGCCCTGTCGCCGAAAAATCTGTGGCGAAAGAGGAAACTGCGAGCACTCCCCCAGCCAACGCCATCATCGGAGGCCCCCAGGCGGCCGTGCGACTTGCTGCACCGCTGCGCGTCAGCACGGGCACGAAATAGCCAAGGGCGGCCAGGACGAGCGGCATTACCCCCAGCGCAAAAGCAAGGTGGGCAGCCAGTTGCGGCGCAGTTTGCCCCGTGACGAGCAATACTCCGGCCAGCGCCAGCGCCAGCAGGGCGGTAATGGCGAGCAAGGGCAAGGGTGTGACGGTTGCCATGTGCCGATTGTATAGATGGCGAATGCCTGCAGCGCCGTAACGAAAACTGCGTGATGACGAGTTTTGGCGGACTCAGGATTTAGTTCTCCGGTTTCGGGCACAATTGGCCCATGCTGAATGTTTCGGGACTTGCCTGTTCGCGCGGTGAACGCCGCCTGTTCGCCGACGTCGGGTTCTCGCTCGCCGCCGGTGAATGGCTGCATGTTCAGGGCGAGAACGGCTCCGGCAAGACCAGCCTGATGCGGCTGCTGGTAGGACTGTCCCCGGCGGATGCCGGAACGGTTTCATGGCGTGACGGGGCGACACCCTCGGTCGAATTCCGCCGCGACCTGATTTACCTCGGACACCACGCGGCGGTCAAGGAGGACCTCACGCCGCTGGAGAATTTGCGCCTTGCCGCCGCACTCGACGGCATTGAGCTCGATGAGCGTGCAGCCCTGGCCGCCCTGATCCGTTTGGGATTGCGCGGTCGCGAGGAACTTCCGGTGCGTGTGCTTTCCGCCGGACAGAAGCGCCGCGTTTTGCTGGCCCGGTTGCTGACGCGCCCCGCGGTGCTGTGGGTCCTTGACGAAGCGTTCAACGCACTTGACGTCGCTGCGGTGAAACTGCTCGGTGATCTGATTGCCGAACACCTGGCGGGCGGCGGCATGGCCGTATTGACCAGTCACCAGCCCCTTCCGGTGCCGGGTGGCAAGGCCCTGGTCCTATGAACGCCTTTTTCGCCACGGTGCGCCGCGATCTGCTGCTGGCAATGCGGCGCAAGAGCGAAGTACTGACGGCCGTCTTCTTTTTCGTCATCGTCACCAGCCTGTTTCCCCTCGGTATCGGGCCGGAGCCGGTGCTGCTGAAGAAGATCGCGCCCGGGATTCTCTGGGTTGCGGCGCTGCTGGCGACACTGCTCGGCCTGCCGCGCCTGTTTGCGGCCGATCACGTCGATGGCACGCTGGAACAGATGGCCTTGTCGCCATCGCCCTTGGGATTGCTGGTTGCCGGTAAAATACTCGCCCATTGGTTGCTGTGCGGTTTGCCTTTGGTGTTGCTGGCGCCTGTCCTGGGTCTGCAGTTTGACCTCGATGCATCGGCCTTGGGCATCCTCACGCTGGCGCTGTTGCTGGGCACGCCCTTGCTCTCGCTGATCGGTGCGATCGGCGCGGCGCTGACACTGGGTGTGCGCGGCGGCGGCGTGTTGCTGGCCCTGCTGATACTGCCGTTGTACATTCCGGCGCTGATTTTCGGCGCCGGTGCGGTAGAGGCCCATATCGCCGGGCTCGAGGTCGGGGGACACTTGTCCCTGCTGGCGGCCATGCTGGTTCTGGCCGCTTTTTTTGCGCCGTGGGCGACCACGGCGGCATTGAGGATTGCGTTGGAGTGAGACAGTCGCTTATTCAGTGGTTCAAGTTCGCCAGCCCGCAGAGTTTCTATCCGCTGGCAGGGAGAATGATTCCTTGGTTTTGGGCCGCTGCGGCCATTTTCGGCATTTCCGGACTGTGGATCTCTTTCTTCGTCGCGCCGACCGATGCGCAGCAGGGGGAGGGTTACCGCATCATCTTCGTGCATGTGCCGGCCTCATGGATGTCGATGTTCATCTATCTGGTGATGGCATTCTGGGCCGGCCTCGGGCTGGCGCTGAACACGCGCGTGTCGGCCATGATGGCGCAGTCGCTGGCGCCGACCGGGGCCCTGATGGCCGCGCTTTCATTGTGGACCGGGGCGCTCTGGGGCAAGCCGATGTGGGGTGCGTGGTGGGTCTGGGATGCCCGGCTGACGTCCGAACTGATCCTGTTCTTCCTCTATCTGGGCTTCATGGCGCTGCAGGCGGCGATCGACGATCCGCGACGCGCCGACAAGGCCGGTGCCATCCTCGCCCTGGTCGGCGTGGTCAATATTCCCATCATCTATTTTTCGGTGAAATGGTGGAATACCCTGCACCAGGGCTCCACCATCAACCTCAACAAGGCGCCCTCGATGGCGCAGACCATGCTCTGGGGCATGCTGCTGATGGCGCTGGCGTTCTGGATGTATTCCATCGCCGTGGCGCTGATGCGGGTGCGTGCCATCATCCTCGAACGCGAACGACACACGGAATGGGTCAAGCATGCAGTGGAATAGCGTCGGCGAGTTTTTTGCCATGGGCGGCTACGCGCTTTACGTCTGGGGCAGCTTCGGCGCCTGCGCGCTGCTCATGATTGCGGAACCTTTTCTGGCAAAGCGGCGTCTTAGCGAAGTTCGCCGCAGCCTGATCCGCGAACGACTCGCCGACGAACTCGAAACCCAGCAAAGAACCCAATGAAACCCAGACATAAGCGCATCGCCCTGATTGCGGGCGGATTGGCCTCGATCGCCCTTGCCGCCGTACTCACACTGAACGCCCTCGACAGCAACATCGCGCTCTACGTCACCCCGACCGAGGTGCTGGCCGGCAAGGCGCCGCAAGGCAAGGCCTTCCGCATCGGCGGCCTGGTCAAGGAAGGCTCGGTCAAGCGCCAGGACATGACGGTGCGCTTCATCATCACTGACACCGCGAAGGATATTCCCGTGGCCTATACCGGCATACTTCCCGACCTTTTCAAGGAAGGCAAGGGCGCGGTAATCCAGGGTCGCCTCGGAGGCGACGGCATATTCGCCGCCACCGAAGTGCTCGCCAAGCACGACGAAAATTACATGCCGCCGGAGGCGCAGCATGCCGTCGATCAGGCCAAGAAAGCGAGCGCGAAATGACGCCTGAACTCGGACATTTCGCCCTGATCATGGCATTCGTGGTTTGCATCGCGCAGGGCGTGCTGCCGCTGGTCGGCGCGCAGCGCGGGCAGCAGCAGTGGATCGCGCTGGCGCGGCCGGCGGCGCAAACGCAGTTCCTGCTGATCGCGGTTTCCTTCGTTTGCCTCGCCCAGAGTTTTCTTGCCAATGATTTCTCGGTGGCCTACGTCGCCAACCATTCAAACAGCCAGTTGCCGACCCTGTACCGTTTTTCCGCCGTCTGGGGCGGACACGAAGGCTCCCTGCTGCTGTGGGTGCTGATGCTGGCGGGCTGGGGGGCCGCCGTATCGCTGGCTTCGCGCCAGTTGCCGGAAATCATGGTGGCGCGCGTGCTTGCGGCTCTGGGCCTGGTCGGCATCGGCCTGCTGGCCTTCGTATTGTTTACGTCCAACCCCTTCGAACGCATGCTGCCAGCTGCCGCGGAAGGGCGTGACCTCAACCCCCTGCTGCAGGATCCCGGCCTGGTGTTTCACCCGCCCATGCTCTACATGGGCTACGTCGGTTTCTCGGTGGCGTTTGCCTTCGCCGTCGCGGCGCTGATTTCGGGGCGTCTCGATGCCGCCTGGGCGCGCTGGTCGCGGCCATGGACTACGGCAGCCTGGGTCTTCCTCACGCTCGGCATCGCGCTCGGCAGCTGGTGGGCTTACTACGAGCTGGGCTGGGGTGGCTGGTGGTTCTGGGATCCGGTGGAGAACGCCTCCTTCATGCCGTGGCTGGTCGGCACCGCACTGATCCATTCGCTGGCCGTCACGGAAAAGCGTGGCGCTTTCAAGAACTGGACCGTGCTGCTCGCCATCGCGGCGTTTTCGCTGTCGCTGCTGGGCACCTTCCTGGTCCGCTCCGGCGTGCTGACATCGGTGCATGCCTTCGCCTCGGATCCGAGTCGCGGCATTTTCATCCTGGCCTTGCTGGTCGTGGTGGTGGGCAGTTCGCTGGCGCTGTTTGCCTGGCGCGCGCCCAAGGTCAGCGCCGGGGGCAACTTCGGGCTGGTGTCGCGCGAAACCATGCTGCTGATGAACAACGTGCTGCTCGTCGTGGCAACCGGCAGCGTGCTGCTGGGGACGCTGTATCCGCTGCTGATCGATGCGCTCGGGATGGGAAAGCTGTCGGTCGGGCCGCCCTATTTCAACACGGTGTTCGTGCCGGTCATGGTGCCTTTGCTGCTGCTGATGGCCATCGGGCCCCTGGCGAACTGGAAGCACGCCGACCTCAAGGTGATTGCGCGCCGCCTGCGGGTAAGCATGGTGCTGGCGGTGATCGCCGGCATCGCGCTGCCCCTGCTGATGGGCGCCTGGACGCCGCTGACCGCCTTGAGCTGTCTGCTGGCGGTCTGGATCACCGCCAGCGGCGTGTTCCAGATCATCGATCGCCTGAAAGCCGGCAAGCCGCCGGCGTCATTCTGGGGCATGCACGTCGCGCACTTTGGCATCGCGGTGTTCGTCATCGGCGTCGCCTTGGTCGGTGGCTACCAGGAAGAAAAGGATGTCCGCATGGAGCCGGGCGATACCGTGCAGGTGGGCGGTTACAGCTTCCGCTTTGTCGGCGTCAAGAGCGCTCCCGGCCCCAATTACCGCGCCTCGGTCGGCACCGTGGAATTGTCGAAGGACGGCAAGATATTGAAGACCATGCACCCGGAGAAGCGACAGTATTTTTCCTCGCAGATGCCGATGACCGAAGCCGCCATCGATGCCGGGGTCACGCGTGACGTGTATGTCTCGCTCGGCGAGCCGCTGGACAATTCCGGAGCCTGGAGCATACGGGTCTACTTCAAGCCTTTTGTAGACTGGATCTGGGGCGGTTGTTTGTTGATGGCCCTTGGCGGCATGGTGGCCATGCTCGATCGCCGATACCGGCTGCGCGCCAAGGCTGGATCACACATTCCGGCCGGAGTCGCGGCGTGAGGCCCGGTCCGGTTTTGTCCGCTGCGGCTTTGTCGTCATGAAGTTGGGTAGCCTGCTGGTCTGTTGTGCGCTGTTTTTCAGCGCTGCGGCGATGGCCAGGGAAGCTGCGCCGATGGCGGCCGATCTGGAGGTCGAAAAGCGCATGGTGGCGATCAGCGAGGAGTTGCGCTGCCTGGTTTGCCAGAACGAGTCGCTGTCCGGTTCACATGCCGAACTGGCGCAGGATCTGCGGCGCGAGATTCGCACGCTGATCGCCCAGGGCAAGACGGACAAGGAAATTCTCGATTTCATGGTGGCCCGCTACGGCGATTTCGTGCGCTACCGGCCGCCGGTGAAGCCGACCACGTGGCTGCTCTGGGGCGGTCCCTTTTTATTGCTCGGTGGCGGTGTCGCTGCGCTGATTGCATTCCTGCGGCGCCGCGCCAGGGAAACCGCCGCGCCGCAACTTTCCGAAGAAGAACGCCGCCGCGCTGCGGCCTTGCTGGAACAACCCAAGTCATGACCTACTTTTATCTTGCAGCGGCGACGCTGGTCGTCGTTGCATTGCTGCTGCTGTTGCGTCCGTGGTGGCGTTCCGGTCGCCGTGTCGTCAGCGCCGACTTTTTGCCGGCGCTGAATGCCGCCATCCATCGCGACCGCCTTGCCGAGCTCGAGCGCGACCACCTTAATGGCACGCTGTCCGCTTCTGGTCTGGCCGAGGCGCGCGAGGAATTGCAGCGCCAGTTGCTGGACGATACCGCCGCTGCCGAAGTCGTTACTTCCTCCGACGCTGTTGGCCGCCGCAGCGGCGCCGTCATCGCCCTCCTGCTGCCGCTGCTTGCCGTCGGACTGTATGCGCTGCTGGGCACGCCCGCCGCGGTCCTCCCGGTTGCAGTGCAGGCGCAACGCGCCACCGCAGACATGGAGCAACTCGCCGCCAAGCTGGCGCAGAAAATGGAGCAGAACCCCGACAATCCCGAGGGTTGGGCGATGCTGGCGCGATCCTACAAGTCCCTGGGTCGCTGGGACGATGCCGAGCGTGCCTACGCCCGCATCGGTCCGCAACTGGAGAAGAACGCCGAATTGCTGGCCGAGGTGGCCGAAATGCTGGTGCAGAAGAACAATGGCTTCGATGCCCGTTCGCGCGAACTGGTGCAGAAGGCGCTGCGCCTCGAACCCGACAACATGCTGGCCCTGTTCCTCGGCGGCGGCGAAGCCTTCGATGCCGGCCGCTATCCGGCCGCCGTCGAGTACTGGGCGAAGCTCTTGCCGCGTCTCGAACCCGGCAGCGAAGATGCCCAGATGGTCGAATCGAGCATAGCGATGGCGCGCGAGCGCAGCGGGGGTGGCAAGAAGCCGGTCATCGGGCGGGGCGATGTGGCGCCCGGCACCACCGTTCCCCAGGACGACGTGCATCGCGGCGTGGCCAAGCCGGGAGCCGAGAAGGGCGCCGCGAAACCGGCGGCGAACGCAGGCGCGACTTCGGTCAGCGGCCGCGTCGAACTCGCCGCCGCCCTCAAGGGCAAGGCCGCTCCCGACGACGTCGTCTTCATCTTCGCCCGTGCCGTCGATGGCCCGCGCATGCCGCTGGCGGCGCTGCGCAGCAAGGTTGCGGACCTGCCGCTGGATTTCGTGCTCGACGACAGCCAGGCCGTGATGCCGGGCGCGAATCTTTCGTCGGCGCAGCAGGTGCGTGTCGAAGTGCGCATCTCGAAAACCGGTACGGCAATGCCCGGCAAGGGCGACCTCACCGGCAAGAGCGCCGCCGTCAAGCCCGGCGCCAAGGGCGTACGGGTCGTGATCGACCAGATCGATCCCTGAGGCCGGCCCGCAGGCGGCAGCCTGCTTGATCAGTTCATTGAATCGCCATGGGACAAAAGTTCTATGGCGATTTTTGTTTGAACGCATTTCCGGTTGATTCGCGTCAAGGCGACGGGCTATCGCAGGCCTAGGATGTTGCATGTGCACATGACCTTATTTGATATATGGTTATTGAAGCACGGCGACCAGATCGGCAGCGCCACCCAATGCCCATTCAGTACCAGACGTCCGGAGTCCAGCCATGAATATTTCCAGTGCAATCATCCACGCCCGCCCCGGCGACGTGGCCATCGTCCAGGCCGGCCTGGCCACCCTGGACGGCGTCGAGGTCCATGTCGTCTCGCCCGAGGGCAAGTTGATCGTCACCATCGAAACCGATGACGACGGCAGCAACGTCGCCACCTACGAACGTATCGGCCAGCTCGACGGGGTTATGTCGGCGGCCATGGTCTATCACCAAACCGAATCCGAGCCATACAAGGAGATCTGAAATGAAACTGACGCGACGTGAATTCATCAAGACCAATGCCATCGCCGCCGCGGCCACCACGGCCGGCATCAGCATTCCTGGCGTGGTGCAGGCGGCGATGCCGCAGAGCGAAGATGGCGTGCGTTGGGACAAGGGCGTCTGCCGCTACTGCGGTACCGGTTGCGGCGTTCTGGTGGGCGTCAAGGACGGCCGTGTGGTGGCCACCCAGGGTGATCCCGATGCGCCGGTGAACAAGGGCCTCAACTGTGTCAAGGGCTACTTCCTGTCCAAGATCATGTACGGCAAGGACCGCCTGACCCAGCCGCTGCTGCGCATGAAGGACGGCAAGTTCGACAAGAACGGCGAATTCGCCCCGATCTCCTGGGATGCCGCCTTCGACATCATGGCCGAGAAGGTCAAGGCCACGCTGAAGGAACCCACCCAGGGGCCCTATGGCGTCGCCATGTTCGGTTCCGGCCAATGGACGGTGTGGGAAGGTTATGCCGCCGCCAAGCTGATGAAGGCCGGCTTCCGTTCCAACAGCATCGACCCGAACGCGCGCCACTGCATGGCCTCCGCCGTCGCCGGATTCATGCGCACCTTCGGCATCGACGAGCCGATGGGCTGCTACGACGACGCCGAGCATGCCGACGTGTTCGCGCTGTGGGGTTCGAACATGGCCGAGATGCACCCCATCCTCTGGTCGCGCGTCACCAACCGCCGCCTCACCGCCAACCACGTCAAGATCCACGTGTTGTCGACCTTCACGCACCGCTCCTGCGAACTGGCCGACAACGAACTGATCTTCAAGCCGCAGTCGGACCTGGCGATCCTCAATTACATCTGCAACTACATCATCCAGAACAAGGCGGTGAACCAGGAGTTCGTCAAGAAGAACGTCGGCTTCTTCCAGGGCGTCACCGACATCGGTTACGGCCTGCGGCCCAACCATCCTTTGGAACAGGTGGCGAACAACAACGGCTACCCCGGCGCCGACGGCAAACCCAAGGGCGACCCGAACAAGCACACGCCGATCAGCTTCGACGATTTCGCCAAGTTCGTTTCCGAATACACGCTGGACAAGGCGCACGAGATTTCGGGCGTGCCGAAGGACAAACTCGAAGCGCTGGCCAAGGCCTACGCCGACCCGAAGGTCAAGGTCGTTTCCTACTGGACCATGGGCTTCAACCAGCACACCCGCGGCACGTGGGTGAACAACATGATTTACAACGTGCACCTGCTGGTCGGCAAGATTTCCGAGCCGGGCAACGGGCCGTTCTCGCTGACCGGCCAGCCTTCTGCCTGCGGTACGGCGCGCGAAGTCGGTACTTTCTCGCATCGCCTGCCGGCCGACATGGTCGTTACCAATCCGGAACACCGCAAGCACACCGAAGAGCTGTGGGGGCTGCCGGAAGGCACGATTCCCGACAAGATCGGTTTCCACGCCGTGGCCATGGCGCGCGCCCTCAAGGATGGCAAGGTCAATTTCTACTGGCAGCAGTGCAACAACAACATGCAGGCCGG
>CAIZHL010000091.1 GCA_903932755.1 uncultured beta proteobacterium | reverse complement strand
TATCCGGAGTGGGAAAAGATGCATGGCGCACCGGTCGCCGCAGCCGCTCCCGCAGGCGCGGCTGGCAGTCCGGCAGCAAGCTCGGCGGCGCTGGCGCCGGGCAAGGAAAAGGGCTCGGTCACGGTCGATTCCTTCCAGGCGGTGTGGAAGGCCAACCCGTCTTCGGTGATGCTGGTCGATGTACGCGATCCCAAGGAAGTCGCCTCCGGCACCATCAAGGGCTCGGTCAACATCCCGATGAATGAGCTGGAGAAGAAGATCGCCACCCTGCCGACCGACAAGCCGGTGGTGTTCGTCTGCGGCACCGGTGCCCGTTCCGGCGAAGCCTTCGACACCGTCAAGCTGCTGGGCGGCAAGGTACAGGCGTTCTTCCTCGATGCCGACGTCAAGTTCAATGCCGACGGTACCTACACCATGGCGGCAAAGAAGTAGTCATGCATTAAGCGCCGGACGGCACCCTGCCGTCCGGCACCCCGCAGCAAATCACCGGAGAACAAAAAATGCACAAGCTTTCCATCGCCCTCGCGCTGGGTCTTTCCTGCGCCCTGCCCGTCCATGCCCAAAGCCCCGCCGAGCTCCTCGTCAGCATCAACTCGGGCGTCACCCAAACCCAGGGCGTGGCCATGGTCCTCGCCAGCCAGGCGCTGGCACAGAAAGCCGCGGTACGCGTGCTCCTGTGCAGCGACGGCGGCCAGCTGGCGGTCAAGGACAAGGAGTCCGCCGTACTCAAGCCGATGAACAAGTCGCCCAAGGAACTTCTGCAGGGGCTGATGAAAGCCGGCGCCAAAGTGGAAGTCTGCGCGCTGTTCCTGCCCAACGCCGACCTCAAGCCGACCGACCTGATCGAGGGCATCGGCGTCGCCAAGCCCGCCGACGTTGCGGCGTATTTCCTGCAGCCCAACGTCAAGACCCTGTCGTATTGAGCCAAACCTCGGTGGCAACTCGGGCAGAATTGCCGGCGTGACCACCGAACCGACCGAATTCCAGCGCCTCTACACCGGCCGCCTCTGGTCGGTGTTGGCCTGGGATCAACTGACGGCGCTCTGGCAACGCATCGACCCCGCCGCCGGCTGGTATCTGGTGGCCGTCGGCGTCTCGCCAGCGCCGACTTTTGGCATGGCCCCGGCCGCTGCCGCCGCGGTCAGCGCCTTCATCGAACGCATCGATGCCCTGCTGCGGGCGGAGCACCATGAGTCCTACTGCGGCATCGTCTATGTCGACGACCTGGAAAACCCCAGCCTGATCAAGATTTACGACCCGAACAAGCTCGGCTCCTCCTGCGGTTCCTCCAAAAACCCGCCGCTGCCGGGCTGGATCATGAGCCGTCTGCCACCCGACGAAATCGTCGCCACCAGCTCAGCGCCGGAGAACCGGAAGCGCTGGTGGCAGGGTCTGCTCGGAGATAGCTAGGCAGTTCCCGCCCGTATTCACGGTTTTGGCCGGCGTGTGCCTGAGGCATAGTGCCGCCTATGGTGCCACCGACCGAGACCCTGCCCGACCGCACTTCACTCAAGTTCCTGGTGGTCGACGACTTCTCGACCATGCGCCGCATCGTGCGCAACCTGCTCAAGGAACTGGGCTTTACCAATGTCGAAGAGGCCGAGGACGGCGCCGCGGCGCTGTCCAAGCTGCGCCAGGGCGGCTTCGAGGTCGTCGTCTCCGACTGGAACATGCCGAATATGGACGGCCTCACCCTGCTGCAGACCATGCGCGCCGATGCCGAGCTGAAATCCCTGCCTTTCCTCATGATCACGGCCGAGGCCAAGAAGGAAAACATCGCCGCCGCGGTCCAGGCCGGAGCGTCGAGTTGCATCGCCAAGCCTTTCACGGCAGCCACGCTGCAGGAAAAACTAAACAAGATCTTCGAAAAGATGGGGATCTGACCGGCCCGCCAGGCTGATTCGAGTCGTCCCGGCGGATTGGTATTCAATAAGCTGGCGTCCGGCCCAATCGTCGAGAAAATAGCCGACCTGCCCGTCGAAACCGGAACGTACTGGAAGAGCGGGTGCGGCGCGTGCAGCAGGCGCATTCTTCCAAGCGCAACGCCTCGAGAATCGGCCCAAATGGCCAAGGTGACTTGTTTTTGCGATATCTTCGAATAGACCACTGGCCCAAAAAGGTCTATAACCACCAAATGGCAATTCGATTTCGACTATTCCGCCAGAGTCCGATTCTCTTATCGCACTAATACCCGTCCCCCCCCCGGGGGAGCTCTTCATGCAGAGCGATTCCGACGCAATTCGGGGGCTAGCAGCACATCCAATGACGAATCTTTCGACGACCGACTGCGACGAAGAAGCTGGCACAGCTTCCGGATCCGATGGGTATCCGAGGGCAATGCCGTGCAAGCAGACCGGCTGGCCTCACCGCCCCCCCTGGGTTGAAAGCAACGAGTTCTGCCCGGCGTCTCGGCCGCATTGCCGGGGCACTGGCGTTTCTGCTGCTGGTTTTTGCGGCGGCAATCAGTTGGCAGGCCTGGTTCGACGAGAAGCGCGAAAACGTCAGCCACCTGATGACGATCACGGAGCTGGAAACCCGTGCGGTCAACAATTATTTCAAGGCGCTGGAAGCCGGCCTGAAGGATCTCAGTGAGGACTTGATTCAAGACAACGTCAAGATTGACCTCGACCGCGCGTATCTATTGGTCAGGAGGTTCAAGGAGCGACATGCGGAGTTGTTCAACGTCACGCTCATCCAGGCGGACGGCACAATTCTATTGACGGCAAAAAGTCCGCCGGGCACGACCAGCCTTTCTCTGGCCAGGGAGGCATCGTTCGTCGCATTCCTCGATGAGTTCAACAAGCAGGGAACGATTCTGAACATTGGTCGGCCGTTGGTAGGCCTTGTCACCAAGGTCGTGATTGTCCCGGTCCGGTTTGCGATAAAGGATCGTCAGGGCCGCTTGAGCTACATCATCAGCGCCAATCTGCCCCACGAGCATCTCCGCTCGTTCTGGATGGACGCCCCCATTACAGCCAAAGCGGCCATCGGATTGATGCGCGACAACGGATACCTGTTGAGCCGCTATCCGGCCCCCGCCGATAAGAGCCTGGAGGAGATTTACGGACAACCGAGAACGGGTGCGCTGGTCAAGTACCTCCAGGCGGAGGGATTCCCCGGGAGCGGGCATGTCCAGGGACCGAGCAGCCTGGACGGGCCGGACTTCCTGAATGCGTTTCGCCGCTTGCCGGACTACCCCGTCACCTTGTTCGTCGCCTTGCCCATGTCGGAAATTCGCGCCTTGTGGTGGAAACGGGTGAGCGGAACCTATCTCGCGCTGTTCCTCCTGTTCGCCGGCGGATTTGCCGCCTACCGCTATGCCTTGCGTCGCCAGCACCTGGACGAACTGGAAGCAAGGCGTCGGACTGACCTGCAGCGCACTAACGAACTCCTTTACAGGGCAATCATCGACGCATCGCCGGTGCCCAGCGCTGTGAACGATGCGCAAGGCACGATCACCTATCTGAATGCCGCATTTACCCGGACATTCGGCTACAGCCAGATCGACATTCCCGCTTTGGAGCAGTGGTGGCCGAAGGCTTATCCGGACGCGACCTATCGGCAATGGGTGGCTGCAAATTGGCAGGACAAGCTGCGAAAGGCCCAGCTATCGAATACACCGTTCGAGCCGATGGAGTTAAGCGTCCGCTGCAAGGACAGCACGGATAGAACGGTGCTGGCCGCTACCAGCCCGCTTGGCGAGTCCCAGGAAGGTCTCCATCTTGTAACTCTTTACGACATCACCGAACGAAAGCAGATCGAACTGGCGCTCCGTGACAGCGAGGAGCGCTTGAAGTTTGCCATCGATGGATCCGGCGACGGCCTGTGGGACTGGAACGTAGCGCAGAGCACGGTGTTCTTCAGCAGGCGCTGGAAAGAGATGCTCGGTTTTGCGCCGGACGAGATTGGCGACCACCTTGATGAATGGAGCAGGCGTGTCCATCCCGACGACATGGCGCAGGTCATGGCCGATATACAGGCGCATTTCGAAGGCAAAACGCCGGCTTACGTCAATGAGCACCGCGCCGGCTGCAAGGACGGCAGCTGGAAATGGATTCTTGACCGCGGCCTGGTGATCGAGCGTGACGCCGACGCCAAACCGCTGCGCATGATCGGGATGCATACCGACATCACCGAGCGCAAGCAGAATGAAGCCGAACTGGAACAGCACCGCCACCACCTCGAAGAACTGGTGCTGTCCCGCACCGCGGAACTGTCACAAGCCCGCGACGACGCCGAAGCCGCCAACCGCGCCAAGAGCATGTTCCTCTCCAACATGAGCCATGAACTGCGCACGCCGATGAACGGCATCATGGGCATGACCGACCTGGTACTGCGCCGGGCCACGGATCCCACACAGATCGACTGGCTCAACAAAAGCCAGGGTGCGGCGAAACATCTGCTCTCGGTCATCAACGACATCCTCGATATTTCCAAGATCGAGTCCGACCGGCTGACGCTGGAAGAGAAAGACTTTACGCTTGCAGAGGCCATTGACGATGCCATGCACATGCAGGAAGCGCCTGCCCTGGCCAAGGGCCTGAGCCTGTCGTGGCAGATCGATCCGGCCCTGCCCGACCGGTTGTGCGGCGACGCCATGCGCCTGCGCCAGATCCTGATCAACTTCACCGGCAATGCCATCAAGTTTTCCGAGCGCGGCCGGATCGTGGTGCGTGCCAGCGCCGCCGCAGAAGACAGCCGCAGCGTTTTATTGAAAATCGAAATCACGGACCAGGGCGTCGGCATCAGCCCCGAACAGCAGGCACGGCTGTTCCACCCCTTTATCCAGGCCGACGGCTCGATGAACCGCAAATACGGCGGCACCGGTCTGGGCCTGATCATCTCCAAACGCATCGCAATCCTGATGGGTGGCGATGCCGGGGTGACCAGCGAGGAAGGCCGGGGCAGCACCTTCTGGGCGACCCTGCGGCTCAGGCGGGCGACCAGCGATTCGCAGGCCGCCAATTTGCGACCCGCAGAATCCCCGCGGGAGACACTGGCGCGACTGTTCGCGGGCGTCCGGGTCCTGGTGGCCGAAGACGAACCCGTGAACCGGGAGGTGCTGGTTTTGCTGCTGGAGGACGCCGGCCTCGTGCCTGATGTTGCAAGCAACGGACAGGAGGCGGTAGAAAAGGCAGCTCGTGGCGTCCATGCGCTGATCCTGATGGATGTGCAGATGCCGGTGATGAACGGCCTGGACGCTACCCGCGCGATCCGTCAGATACCCGGCATGGCCGGCGTCCCGATTCTGGCCCTGACGGCCAATGCCTTCGATGAAGATCGCAATGTTTGTCTTGCCGCGGGCATGGACGACCACATCGGCAAACCGTTCGAACCGGATGCCCTCTGTACGACCTTGTTGTACTGGTTACGGAAGTCGGCCGATGCCAGGCTGGTTGGAACGCCAGCGGTCCACGAATGACGCAGGCAATGGATGCGTCGCGACCGCCTGGCCGCGGAAACTGGTCAACGTATCTCCTCGTTGCCGCCTCCGGTCGGCTGTCTTGGTATCCATTCTCGCCGGCACAGGACGCCGTCACAAGGCTGGAGCAAGGCTATACCTGACTAATTTCATCAGGTATAGTCATGGCCTCTTCCCGAGGGTCCCCCATGTCGCTACCGCCGCTGTCCAACCGGCTCGCCGCCGAAACTTCCCCTTATCTGCTGCAGCACGCCGACAACCCTGTGCACGGGCAGCCCTGGGATGAGCAAACGCTCACTCTTGCGCGCCAGGAGAAGCGTCCTATCCTGCTTTCGATCGGCTATTCCGCCTGCCACTGGTGTCACGTCATGGCCCACGAATCCTTCGAGGATGATGGGGTAGCGGCGGTGATGAACCGCCTGTTCGTGAACATCAAGGTCGACCGCGAGGAGCGCCCCGACCTCGATCAGATCTACCAGACCGCCCACCACATGCTGACCCGGCGCAGCGGCGGCTGGCCGCTGACCATGTTCCTTGCGCCCGACGGCACACCCTTCTTCGGCGGCACCTACTTCCCCAGGGAGCCGCGCTACGGCCTGCCCGGTTTCGCCGACCTCTGCGAACGCGTGGCGGAAGCCTTCCGCGACCGGCGCGAAGACATCACGGCCCAGGCGGCGGAATTGCGCGCGGCGCTGGCCGACACCGTCCCCGAAGCCGGGGTCGCCGCCACCTTCGACGCGGCGCCGCTGGCCGCCGCAGAAGCGCTGCTGGCCCGCGGTTTCGACAGCCGCAACGGCGGCTTCGGCGGCGCACCGAAGTTCCCGCATCCGACCGACCTCGCTTTTCTGCTGCGTCGCGGTGATGCAGGTTCGCGCCGGATGGCCTTGACCACGCTGACGCGCATGAGCGAAGGCGGCATCTACGACCAGATCGGCGGCGGCTTCTGCCGTTACAGCGTCGACGAGCGCTGGGAAATTCCGCACTTCGAAAAAATGCTCTACGACAATGGTCCGCTGCTGGGACTCTGCGCCGACGCCTGGGTGCGGGGCGGCGATCCCCTGTATGCCCGCGTCGCCGACGAAACCGCGACCTGGGTGCTGCGCGAGATGCAGGCGCCCGACGGCGGCTACTACTCCTCGCTCGATGCCGACTCGGAAGGCGAGGAAGGCAAGTACTACGTCTGGGATCGCAGGGAAGTGGAACACCTGCTGACTCCGGAAGAGTCGGCACTGGCGATACGGCGCTGGGGCTTCGACGGCCCGCCGAATTTCGAGAATCGCCATTGGCATGCAAAAGTGGCCGGCCCGCTGGACAACGCGGAAATTCCCCTGCTCGCCACCGCACGCGAAAAACTTTTTGCCGCCCGCGAAACCCGCATCCGTCCCGGCCGCGACGACAAGGTGCTGACCAGCTGGAACGCCCTGATGATCGAGGGCATGGCGCATGCCGCGCGCGCGTTCGACAGAAATGAATGGCTGGTCTCGGCGCAGCGCGCGATGGACTGCATCCGCAACACGATGTGGAAAGATGGCCGCCTGCTGGCGACCGCAAGGAACGGTCGCGCCCACCTCGACGCCTACCTTGACGACCACGCCTTCCTGCTCTCCGCCCTGCTCGAACTGATGCAGGCCGAATTCCGCCCGGCAGACCTGGCCTTCGCCGTCGAACTGGCCGACACCCTGCTGGATCGCTTCGAAGACCGGGACGCCGGCGGTTTCTTCTTCACCGC
>CAIZHL010000090.1 GCA_903932755.1 uncultured beta proteobacterium | reverse complement strand
GCACGCCGAACAGGCCGGGCGTGACGTCGAGCCCTCCCGGTCCCTGGGCGAAATCGCGAAACAGGGCGATTTGCGCCATGCGCAACTGGTAGCCGACGAGGTCCGGCAACAGGCCGAAGTTGATTTCCGTCTTGGTCTTGGGCGCTTGGGTCGGGGGCATGGTTTCGTCAGCGTGTTTCAATGAGCAACCGGAATGGAGGAATGGATTTTATCAGGCCGGGACGGCACTTCACTCGTCGTGTTTCACATGGAAGCGCTTGGCCTTCATGTCGAAGCGCGGCAGGGTATGGTGGGCCACGTGATGCACGCGCGGGCGAAAGGCCAGCATGCCATCGAGCTTGATGGCGATCTGATGGATCACCGCGGGGTCGGCGCCTTCACACAGTTCCACTTCAATGTCCATTTCGTCCATCTGCTTCACCTTGTTCACGGTGATGCGGAATTCATCGACCTCGGAAAATGTGCGGATGATGTTTTCCACGGCGGCCGGGAAGACGTTGACGCCGCGCACCGTCACCATGTCGTCGGCGCGCCCCAGAATGCCGCCTTCGAAACGCAGGAAGGTGCGCCCGCAGTCGCAGCGATCGAGGTTCATCCGTACCAGGTCGCCGGTACGATAACGGATCACCGGAAAGCCCCAGCGTCCGAGGTTGGTGATCACCAGTTCGCCGCGTTCCCCCGTCGCGACGGGGCTGCCCGTCAGCGGGTCGAGCACCTCGGCGATGTACTCGCTCTCGATCAGGTGCGTGCCGCCGGGCTGGACGCGGCATTCGAAGGAATGCGCGCCGACTTCCGATGCACCCGCGTGATCGAAGCACTGCGCGGCCCACGCCGTTTCGATGCGGTGCTTGGTCGCCGGCACGTTGGCGCCCGGTTCGCCGGCATGCACCGTGGCCTTCATCGGAATGCTGCTTATGTCGAAGCCGATTTCGTGGGCGACCTCGGCCAGGCGCAGGGCATAGGTCGGCGTGCAGCACAGCACCGTGGTGCCGGTTTCGCGCATCAGTTCGAGCCGTTGCTGCGAGTCGCGTCCGCCGCCCGGAATCATCACCGCGCCGATCTTGCGCGCGCCTTCCACGGCGGCCCAGAAACCGATGAAAGGGCCGAAGGCGAAGGCCATGAATAGGCGGTCGGAGGACGTGACGCCGGCGCCGGCCAGCACGTGGCCCCAGCAGCGACCCCACCAGTCCCAGGATTCGTGGGTGTCCATCACCTTCAGCGGCACGCCGGTGGTGCCGGAAGTCTGATGCATGCGCACGTAGGCTTCCACCGGATACGTCAGGTTGCTGCCGAAGGGACCGTGCGCCGCCTGGTCGTCCATCAGTTCGCCCTTCTTGGTGAAGGGCAGTTTCGTCAGGTCGTCCATGCTGCGGATGTCCGCGGGCGATATGCCGGCTACCTTCCACTTATTCGTATAGAAACCGTTGCGATTCCACAGTTCCGCCATCATCGCCTGCAGCTTGCCCAATTGCAGCGCCGCCAGTTGCTCGCGCGGCAGGGTTTCGGTGGCTTCGTCGAAGTAGGTCATATGCGTTTCACCT
>CAIZHL010000089.1 GCA_903932755.1 uncultured beta proteobacterium | reverse complement strand
TCCTCGTCGTCTATCTGCACATGTTCCGCGGCCTGCTCTACGGTTCCTACCGCAAGCCGCGCGAACTGATCTGGCTGTTCGGCATCGGCATTTTCCTTTGTCTGATGGGCGAGGCCTTCTTCGGCTACCTTCTGCCCTGGGGCCAGATGTCCTTCTGGGGCGCGCAGGTGATCGTCAACCTGTTCTCGGCGATTCCGTTGATCGGCAACGACCTTTCGATCTGGCTGCGCGGCGACTATGTCGTCGGCGACGCAACGCTGAACCGCTTCTTCGCCTTCCATGTGATTGCCATGCCGCTGGTGCTGATCGGCCTGGTCGGGGCGCACATCATCGCCCTGCACGAAGTCGGTTCGAATAATCCGGACGGCATCGAGATCAAGAAGAAGAAGGATGCCAACGGTATTCCGCTGGACGGCATTCCCTTCCATCCCTATTACTCGGTGAAGGATATCGCCGGCGTCGTGGTCTTCCTCTTCGTGTTCTCGATCATCGTCTTCTTCATGCCCGAAGGCGGCGGTTACTTCCTCGAGTACAACAACTTCTTCCCGGCCGACCCGCTGGTGACGCCGCCGCACATCGCTCCGGTCTGGTACTTCACGCCTTACTACTCGCTGCTGCGCGCCGTGACCTATCCGCTGTTCGGCATCGATGCCAAGTTCTGGGGCGTGGTGGCGATGGGCGCCGGCACCCTGATCTTCGCCTTCCTGCCCTGGCTGGACCGCAGTCCGGTCAAGTCGATCCGCTATCGCGGCCCGATCACCAAGTGGCTGCTGTCGATCTGGGTGGTCGGCTTCTTCATCCTCGGCTTCCTCGGCACCAAGGATCCCGCCTACAAGTTCTTCGGATTCCTCCCCGGCGCGCCGATCGCACAACTGCTCAGCGTGTATTACTTCCTGTTTTTCCTGACGATGCCGATCTGGTCCTCCCTGGATCGCTGCAAGCCGGAACCGGACCGGGTGACAATGAAATGAAGAAATTCCTTACCGCAATCCTGTTCGCGCCGGTC
The DNA here is from genome assembly GCA_903932755.1 of uncultured beta proteobacterium. Lineage (GTDB taxonomy): Bacteria > Pseudomonadota > Gammaproteobacteria > Burkholderiales > Rhodocyclaceae > Sulfuritalea. The sequence continues at coordinate 1,046 of CAIZHL010000089.1, read as the reverse complement.
CTGGCGTTTGCCGCGGGCCCCACGCTGCATCTCGACAGCGCGCCGGACAAGTCGACCGACATGGCCGCCCTGCAGAACGGCGCCAAGATCTTCGTCAACTACTGCCTGAACTGCCATTCGGCGTCCTACATGCGCTACAACCGGCTGGCCGACATCGGCCTGTCCGACGCGCAGGTCAAGGACAACCTGCTGTTCACCGCCGAAAAGGTCGGCGAGCCGATGAAGATCGCCATGCAGCGCGCCGAAGCCAAGGTCTGGTTCGGCGCCGCACCGCCCGACCTGACCATCATCGCCAGGGCGCGCGCGTCCGAGTTCGGCAGCGGCGCCGACTGGCTATATACCTACCTGCGCACCTTCTATCGCGACGAGAACCGCCCGACCGGCTGGAACAACGTGATATTTGAAAACGTCGGCATGCCGCACGCTCTGTGGGAACTGCAGGGCGAGCAGGTTATGGGCGCCGACCACAAGCTGACACTGGTGAAGCCCGGCAAGTTGAAGCCGCAGGAATACGACGCGATGGTCGGCGACCTGGTGGCCTATCTCAAGTACATGGGTGAGCCGGTCGGCGAATTCCGCAAGAAGCTCGGCGTGATCGTGCTGATTTTCCTGGCAGTCCTCTTCGTCTTTGCCTACGCGCTGAAACGCGAGTACTGGAAAGACATCCACTAACTTTGATACGTGAATGCAAACTATGGGGCATCGAGAAATGAACGCACCACCTGTCCGCAAAGTGGTGCGTGATGCAGACTATTCCTGGGGCAGCAGCGCCATGATGAACCTGTACTCGGGCACCACGTGTCCGTTCAGCCATCGCTGCCGCATCGTCTTGTACGAGAAGCAGATGGACTTCCAGGTGATCGACGTCGATCTCTTCAACAAGCCCGAAGACATCGCCATCATCAACCCGTACAACCGCGTTCCCGTGCTGGTCGATCGTGATCTGGTGCTCTACGAGTCGAACATCATCAACGAATACATCGACGAGCGCTTCCCGCATCCGCAGCTGATGCCGCCGGATCCGCAGACGCGGGCCAAGGCGCGCC
>CAIZHL010000088.1 GCA_903932755.1 uncultured beta proteobacterium | reverse complement strand
TCGAAGGCAGAGCCGTCAGATTTACAGTCTGATCCCTTTGACCGCTCGGGAACCCCTCCAGCTGAACCCGTGATTATCTCCAACTTTGTCGGTATCGTCAAGGAGTAAGTCAACCCATACTATTTGAGATGCCCGCAGGCTGTCCAAACAATGCTGCGGCGCAGTACCCGCCAACGATCACATCAGTCCTGGTCTGCCCTCCAATGAACAAATGCACGGCGTAGAATCAACCGTCCATCCGCAATGCTGGAGATCGCCATGAACGCCCCCGCCGACCGACCCCCGCTGTCGCAGGAGTTGGCCGAAGCACTCGCCTCCCGCTTCGGATCGCGTTTCTCTGTCGCGACATCGGTCCGACTGCATCACGGCAAGGATGAGTCCTCGCATGCGCCGATGCCGCCGGACGCAGTGGTGTTCGCCGAATCCACGGCAGAAGTCGCCGAAATCGTCGGTTTGTGCCATCGTCATCGCACACCTGTCATCGCTTTTGGCACAGGTACCTCGCTCGAAGGTCACCTGCTGGCGGTACAGGGAGGAGTTTGCATCGATCTCTCGGCACTCAATCAGGTCACCGCGATACGTCAAGAGGATCTCGATGCCACGGTCCAATGCGGGGTCACGCGCAAAGCCCTGAATGCGGCCCTCAACGGTACCGGACTGTTCTTTCCGATCGATCCGGGGGCTGACGCCAGCATCGGCGGCATGGCCGCGACCCGGGCTTCAGGCACCAACGCCGTACGTTACGGCACCATGCGGGAAAACGTCCTGGGCATGACCGCCGTGCTTCCCGACGGCCGCATCCTCAAGACCGGCGGCCGCGCCCGAAAATCGGCTGCAGGCTACGACCTGACGCGTCTCATGGTCGGCTCCGAAGGCACTCTGGGAATCATTACCGAACTCACGGTACGGCTGTACCCCGTACCGGAAGCCATTTCCAGTGCCGTTTGCGCTTTCCCGACCTTGTCGGCCGCGGTCCAGACGGTGATCCAGACCATACAGCTCGGAGTGCCTGTGGCGCGCATCGAACTGCTCGATACGCTGGCCATCACCGCCATCAACCGTCACAGCAAGACGTCGTTGCGCGAAGCCCCGACCCTGTTCTTCGAGTTCCACGGTTCCCCCACAGGAGTCAAGGAGCAGGCAGAAACCGTGCAGGAAATCGCGGCTGATCAAGGCGGCCAGGATTTCGAATGGGCGACGCGCCCTGAGGACCGCAGCCGGCTATGGCAGGCACGGCACGATGCCTACTACGCCAGCATCGGGCTCAAGCCCGGCTGCCGGGCCCTGACCACCGATGTCTGCGTGCCGATTTCGCTGTTGGCCGACTGCATCGCAGAGACCTATCTGGATCTGGAGGCGAGCCGTCTGGTGGCCCCGCTGGTCGGCCATGTCGGCGACGGCAATTTTCATCTGGTGCTGTTGGTCGATCCGGAAAACGATGAGGAACTTGCCCGGGCCCAGGGGTTCGCCTCGCGCCTGGCGCAACGCGCGATCCGCATGGATGGCACCTGCACCGGCGAGCATGGCGTCGGCATCGGCAAGCAGGGCTACATGACACTGGAGCACGGCGACGTCGCCATCGACCTGATGCGCGCACTCAAACGTGCGATCGACCCCGGCAACACGATGAATCCGGGCAAGATCCTGCCGGCGCCATGAACGCGCCATTGCTCAACATCACCCTGGAAGACAAATACGCCCTGGGCCAGGGCCGCGTATTTCTCACCGGCACGCAGGCATTGGTTCGCCTCTTGCTGTTGCAGCACCAGCGTGACGCCCTGGTTGGGCTGGATACTGCCGGCTACGTTTCAGGCTATCGCGGCTCGCCCTTGGGCGGACTCGATCAGGCCCTGTGGAAGGCCAAACAACATCTCAGCGACAATCAGGTCATATTCCAGCCGGGCGTCAATGAAGACCTTGCTGCCACGGCGCTGTGGGGTACACAGCAGGTCAATCTCTCTCCGGGGGCAAAGCATGATGGCGTCTTCGGCATGTGGTACGGCAAGGGACCGGGCGTCGACCGTTGCGGCGACGTATTCAAGCACGCCAATTCCGCCGGCACCTGGAAATATGGCGGAGTACTGGCGGTGGCCGGTGACGACCATGCCGCGCGCTCATCCACTGTCGCCCACCAGTCCGAGCACGCGCTAAAGGCGGCGATGATGCCAGTGTTGGTGCCGGCCGGCGTCCAGGACTATCTCGACCTCGGCCTGCACGGCTGGGCCATGAGCCGCTATTCGGGTTGCTGGGTCGGATTCAAGGCGGTCGCAGATACCGTGGAGTCTTCGGCCTCGGTCGACGTTTCGCCCGACCGCGTCAGGATTGTGTTGCCCACCGATTACGCCCTGCCGACCGACGGCCTCAACATTCGCTGGCCCGACGACCGCCTGGCGCAGGAAGCTCGCCTGATCGACTACAAACTGTATGCCGCACTGGCTTATTGCCGCGCCAACAAGCTAAACCAGGTGGTCATCGACTCGCCCAGCGCAAGGCTGGGCATCATCACCACCGGCAAGTCGTATCTCGATGTGCGCCAGGCCTTCGACGATCTCGGCATTGACGATCAGCTTGCCGCCGAACTCGGCATCCGGCTTTACAAGATCGGCATGGTCTGGCCGCTCGAGTCAGACGGCGTGCGTCGCTTCGCCGAAGGAC
>CAIZHL010000087.1 GCA_903932755.1 uncultured beta proteobacterium | reverse complement strand
TCGCCGGCCTCGTGGCGCAGCGCCATGTCGAAGCCGGGGAAATGGCGACACCCGGCAAACCGCTGATCACCATCTTCGACCCGAAAGGCCTGCGCGTGATCGCCAGCCTGCCGCAGTACAAGTTGGCCGAGTTGAAAAAATCCGCTCGCGCCCGCGTCGAGTTCCCCGAAAGCGGGCGCTGGATCGACGTGCAGCGCATCGAAATCCTGCCGACCGTGGATGCGCGCAGCCATACCGCCACGGCGCGGCTCTACTTGCCGGAGAACGTCGAGGGTGTGGCGCCGGGCAGTTACGCTCGCGCCCATTTCACCATCGGCCAGGCTAGGAAACTCACCGTGCCACCGGCCGCCGTGCTGCGTCGTGGCGAAGTGACCGCCGTGTATGTACTGGATGACAAGGGCGCGGCCAAGCTGCGCCAGGTGCGCCTGGGTGAGGCCGTTGCCGGCGGCGAACTGGAAGTGCTGGCCGGCATAAATTCGGGCGAGAGGGTCAGCCTGACGCCGATGAAGACGGGCATCGAATCGAAGGCGGCCGCTCCCGCCACAACGCGCTGAAGCCGGAGCCGACTGTGGGCATTTCCGGCCGCATCGCCGAGTATTTCCTGAGGAATTCCCTGACGCCGCTGATCGCCCTGATCGCGCTGCTGCTGGGCATCGGCGCGACGCTGATCACGCCGCGCGAGGAAGAGCCGCAGATCAACGTCACCATGGCCAACGTCTTCGTGCCCTTCCCGGGCGCCGCGGCGCGCGACGTGGAGGCGCTGGTGGCGCGGCCGGCCGAGCAGGTGCTGTCGCGCATCGCCGGCATCGAGCACGTGTATTCCGTGTCGCGCCCCGGCATGGCGGTGATCACCGTGCAATACGAGGTCGGCGAGGACCCGATCCAGGCCCTGGTGCGCCTCTACGACACGATCAATTCGCACAAGGACTGGCTGTCGCCCAACCTCGGCGTGCTCGATCCCATCGTCAAGCCCAAGGGCATCGACGACGTGCCGATCGTGACGCTGACCTTCCACAGCGTCGATCCCTTGAAGTCGGCCTTCGAATTGCAGCAGGTGGCGCGCGCCACCGAGATCGACCTGAAGCGCATTCCCGGCACGCGCGACGTCGCCACCATCGGCGGCCCCGGCCATGTGATCCGCGTCGTGATGGACGCCGACCGCATGAACTCGCATGGCATTACGGCACAGGACCTCAAGGCCGCGCTGCAGGTGTCGAACGCCTCGCAGCCGGCCGGCGCCCTGGTTTCCGGCAACAAGGAGTTGCTGGTGCAGACCGGCACCTATATCGAATCCGCGGCCGACGTGAAGCGTCTGGTGGTGGGTGTCTACGAGCGCAAACCGGTGTACCTGGCCGACGTCGCGCAGGTGGTGGACGGCCCCGACCAGCCGTCTCGCTACGTATGGCATGGCACCAAGCAGGGCGAATCGCCCGCGGTGACTTTGTCGGTGTCGAAGAAGCCCGGCGTCAATGCCGCCGACGTCGCCGAATCGGTGATTGCGCGGGCCGAATCGCTCAAGGGCACGGTGATACCCGAGGGCGTCGAATTCTCGGTGACGCGCAACTACGGCGCCACCGCCACCGACAAGGCGCAGAAGCTGATCGGCAAGCTGGTCTTCGCCACGGCCTTTGTCGTGCTGCTGGTCCTGTTCGCCTTGGGCAAGCGCGAGGCGGTGATCGTCGGTGCAGCGGTGACGCTGACGCTGGCGGCGACGCTGTTCGCTTCCTGGGCGTATGGATTTACGCTCAACCGTGTTTCCCTGTTCGCCCTGATTTTCTCCATTGGCATCCTGGTCGATGACGCCATCGTGGTGGTGGAGAACATCCACCGCTGGACCATGCTGCATCCCGCAAAGCCGCTGTGGGAAATCATTCCCCCGGCCGTGGATGAAGTCGGCGGGCCGACGATACTGGCCACCTTCACCGTGATCGCGGCCCTGCTGCCGATGGCCTTCGTCACCGGCCTGATGGGCCCCTACATGAGCCCGATCCCGATCAATGCCTCGATGGGCATGTTCATTTCGCTGGCCATCGCTTTCGTCATCACGCCCTGGCTGGCGCTGAAGATGATGAAGCCTGTCGCGCACGGTGCGGCCGGGCATGTTGTGGATCCGACCACCGCCAGGCTCGACCGCTTCTTCCGCCGCCTCATGTCGCCGCTGCTCGACCCGCGCACCGGGCGTGCGGCGCGGCGAAAATTGTGGATAGGCATCCTGGTCGCGATCCTGGCCTCGGTCAGCCTGGGCTTCTTCAAGCTGGTGGTGCTGAAGATGCTGCCCTTCGACAACAAGAGCGAATTCCAGATCGTGCTCGACATGCCGGTCGGCACGCCGCTCGAGGAGACCGCCAAGGTGCTGCGAGAAATCTCCGCAGAGATTTCCCAGGTGCCCGAGGTTGCCGACTACCAGGCCTACGCCGGCACCGCCGCGCCGATCAATTTCAACGGCCTGGTGCGCCAGTACTACCTGCGCAGCGCGCCGGAAATGGGCGACATCCAGGTCAACCTGGTCGACGCCAAACATCGCGACCGCCAGAGTCACGAGATCGCCGTGTCGGTGCGCGACCGTGTCGTGGCCGTGGCGCTCAAGAACGGTGGCAACGCCAAAGTAGTCGAAGTGCCGCCGGGCCCGCCGGTGATGTCGCCCATCGTCGCCGAGGTCTATGGACCCGACTACGCCGGACAGATCGCCGTTGCCAAGCAGGTGCGTGCCGCCTTCGAAAGTACGACCGACATCATCGGCGTCGATGACACCATCGATGAGGATGCCGAAAAGCTGGTGCTGCGCGTCAATCAGGCCAAGGCCGCCCTGCTCGGCGTGGCGCAGAAGGACATCGTCGAGGTGG
>CAIZHL010000086.1 GCA_903932755.1 uncultured beta proteobacterium | reverse complement strand
GCCACCAGCGCGCTCGACTACGAATCCGAACGCATCATCCAGAACAACATGAAGGCCATTTGCCAGGGGCGTACCGTGCTGATCATCGCCCACCGGCTTAGCGCCGTGCGCGATGCCAACCGAATCATGGTGCTGGATCGCGGCCAGATCGTCGAGCAGGGCAGCCATGCAGAACTACTGCGCCACGAAGCCGGCCACTACTCGCGGCTGCATCGGATGCAGCAGGGGTGAGCGGCATGAGAACCAGCACGAACCGCAATACTGGCCGTCATTCCGGGCTTGACCCGGAATCCAGAGGGTTGCACCGGCAATTCCTGGATTCCGGCGTTCGCCGGAATGACCGCTCTGTCATTCCGGGCTTGACCCGGAATCCAGAGGGTGCCTTCGATGGCCGTCTGGATTCCGGCTTCCGCCGGAATGACGAGAGTTCAAACGATGTCCCCGTACAAATCCCGCCACGCAGGGTTTGCCGACTCGATCAGGTCCAGCTTCCACTTCCGCTGCCATCCCTTCAGCGTCTTCTCGCGCGTGATCGCAGATTCCATCGTCTCGTGCGTCTCATACCAGACCAGCACATGAACCCCGTACTCCTTGGTGAATCCTTCGACAAGATCGCTCTTGTGCTGCCAGACGCGCTGCACAAGATTCGACGTCACGCCGACATAAAGGGTGCCGTTTCTCTGGCTGGCGAGGATATAGACGCAGGGTTGCTTCATGCACCTAGGGTACTGGATTCCGGCGTTCGCCGGAATGACGGCCCCCACCCCGTCATTCCGGGCTTTACCCGGAATCCAGTCGGCGTATCCAACGACGCAAGAGGCTGCCAAATCAAAAGCCTGGATTCCGGCGTTCGCCGGAATGACGGTCGCGCGGGGGTACGCGGGACTGACGGGGAGTACCAGCGATGACCATCACCCTGCGCCTCCAAGCCGCGCTCGACCTCCTCAAGCGCTACGCCGCCGTCTTCAGCCAAGTCTGGAAAATCCGTCGCGACCTTGACCCGCCGCAACGCCTGCCGCACGAAGCGGCCTTCCTCCCCGCCGCGCTCGAACTGCAGGAAACGCCGGTCTCCCCCGCGCCGCGCATCGTCGCCTGGTTGCTGATGGCCTTCGCCTTTATCGCCGTGTTGTGGGCCAGCTTCGGCCACATCGACGTGGTCGCCACGGCGCAGGGCAAGATCGTGCCGAACGCTGGCAGCAAGCTGATCCAGCCGATCGATACCGCTGCGATCAAGGCCATCCATGTGGTCGATGGCCAGGCCGTCAAGGCCGGGCAGGTGCTGGTCGAGCTCGACGCCACCAGCGCGCAGGCCGACAGCGTGCGCAGCGGCAACGATCTGACCACGGCGAAGCTGCAGGCCGCCCGCGCCCGGGCGCTGCTGGCTGCGCTCGCCTTGGGCCGAGCACCACGCATCGAGCCGCCCGCCAACATCGGCGTCGAGCGCGTGGTGCAGGAGCAGCGCATCCTCGACGGCCAGTACGGCGAATACCAGGCCCGCATCGCGCGCATCGATGCCGAGATTGCGCGGCGCGAAGCCGAGTACCGTTCCACCGGGGAGGTCGTGCGCAAACTGGAACAGACCGTGCCCATCGCCCGCAAGCGCGCCGAAGACTACAAGGGCCTGGTGGACAAGAACTTCATCTCGCGCCACGGCTACCTGGAAAAGGAACAGGCGCGCATCGAACAGGAAGCCGACCTCGAAACCCAGAAGAGCCGCCTCAAGGAACTCGCCGCCGCCATCGACGAAGCGAAAGGCCAGCGCAACTCGGCCGTCGCCGAAACCCGCCGCCTGGCGCTCGACACCCTCAACGAGGCCGAGCAGAAGGCCACCTCATTCGGCCAGGAACTGGTCAAGGCGGACACCCGCGGCAAGCTGATGACGCTCACCGCGCCGGTCGACGGCACCGTGCAGCAACTTGCCGTGCGCACCGTCGGCGGCGTAGT
>CAIZHL010000085.1 GCA_903932755.1 uncultured beta proteobacterium | reverse complement strand
GTCGGGGCGTGGCGCAGCCTGGTAGCGCACTTGCATGGGGTGCAAGGGGTCGCGAGTTCGAATCCCGCCGCCCCGACCAGTAACACCAAGGGTTTCAGTCGAAAGGCTGAAACCCTTTTTCTTTGCTTGCAGTTCTTGTCCTGTTCCGCCGCGTGAATCGCCGTTCCGCCATTGCCGACTTTCGGCTGGAACGCGTTTAATCTGGATTGAGAAGCTGAAACAAGGGGGCATTCCACGTCGATTTCCGGATTGCATCGACATGGAGCCGGGCGCAGGATATGCAAAACCCACGCACTACCAAGAGGAAACCTCCATGCGCATCGAATCCGTCAAACTGGTTGCACTGCCCAACGCCCCGGCCTGGCAGGAGAAGGTCTACAGGGCCCGGATGGATACCGGCGAAGACATGGATTTGTTTCAGCAGCACTGGGATGTTCCCTTGCCACCGGAAAGCCTGGTCGGTTTGACGGTCGAAGAGGCGCGGAAAAAGCGCAACGAACGGATGTTCGCGATCGCTTCCGGAAACCACTGAACAGTGACACGCCGCGGCCGGCGGCGTCAGCCCGGCAGTTTGAAGGGAAGGTGGGCAGCGGTTTCCGCCTCGTAGTCCTGCATGGCGGAATCTTCCCTCGCAATGAAATCCGCCACAGCGCGACGCATGCCCGGATCGACGATCCAGAAAGCTGACCAGGTGGGTACAGGTTCGAAGCCGCGGGCCAATTTGTGTTCCCCTTGCGCTCCGGGCTCGAAGGTTTTCAGGTCGTGGCGGATGCAGTACTCGATTCCCTGGTAGTAGCAAAGCTCGAAGTGCAAGCCGGGAATGTCGATCGATGTGCCCCAATGGCGGCCGTAGAGCGTTTTTCCATCGCGGTAGCAGATTGCCGAAGCGACCGGGATTTCATCCATGTAGGCGACGAATACGACCAGCCGCCGTGCCAGCAGGGCGCCCGCTTCGATGAAGAACTCCACGGGGAATGCCGGGTGATTGCCGTAGCGGGCGAAGGTATCGCGATACTGGCGGTGGATCATCCGCCAAAGCCCGGCGTCAATTTCGTCGCCATGGCGAACTTCCAGCCGCAGGCCGGATTCAGAGACGGCACGGCGCTCGCGCTTGAGCTTCTTGCGCTTGTCGGCGGTGAAGCCGGCAAGAAAGTCGTCGAAATCGCGGTAGTCCCGGTTGAACCAGTGGAACTGCACACCGCGTCGCATCAGGAGTCCGGCTGCTTCCAGCCGCGCGAGATCTGCTTCTTCGACGAACAGGCATTGCCAGGACGATGCACCCGACTGGCGGGTGACTTGCAGCGCGGCTTCGATCAGCGAAGTTGCGACGGTGTCCCGTTCGATACCCTGTCGCACCAGCAGGCGAGGCCCCGGCGAAGGCGTGTAGGGGATGCCGCTGACCAGTTTCGGGTAATAGTCGAGTCCGGCGCGTTGCCAGGCCGCGGGCCAGTTCCAGTCCCGCGAGAAGTCGCCGAAGGAATGCGTGCGCAGGTAGAGCGGCAGCAGTCCCAGCAGCAGGTCGCCTTCATAAAGCGCCAGATGCTGCGCCTGCCAGCCCATCGCCGTACCGCCAGCGCCGACTTTTTCCGCCGTGCCGAGAAAGGCGCGGCCGGCGAAAGGATCTTCGCCATGGTCGAGCAGAGCCCAGTCGATTTCGGAGATGTCGTTGGCGGAGTCGTGCAGGATGATTTTCATTGAGTGCAATCCTACCCCGCGACGGGCTCGCCCGACGGCAGGAGAGGCGTCTTGTGCCGGCTTTGGCGTCGGGCTGCGAGCGCCGCGAAGCGGGATGGCGGCATAGTCCTGCTCTGTTCCGGCCATCGACCCGGGTTCGTCATGCGCTAAAATGGAGCTAGTAATTTTTTACCTCCCAGGCTTTGATCCCCATGCGCATCCTGCTCAGCAACGACGACGGCTATCTCGCGCCGGGCCTCGTCCAGTTGGCCGCCAGTCTTGCCGACCAGGGCGAACTCACGGTGGTGGCCCCGGAGCGCAATCGCAGCGGAGCGAGCAATTCATTGACGCTGGATCGCCCCCTCAATCTGCGCAAGGCGGCCAACGGTTACATGTACGTCAACGGCACGCCGACCGATTGCGTGCATCTGGCCGTTACCGGGGTGCTCGAGCATCAGCCTGACATGGTCGTCTCGGGCATCAATCTCGGCGCCAACATGGGCGACGATACGATTTATTCGGGAACGGTAGCGGCGGCCACGGAGGGCTATCTGCTCGGCGTGCCATCGATTGCGATTTCGCTGGGCAGCTTCGAGGGGCGGCATTTCGCCACTGCCGGGCGCGTGGCGCGCGAACTGGTCCAGCGTTTCAGCCGGACGCCGTTTTCCGGGCCGGTGCTGTTGAATGTCAACGTGCC
>CAIZHL010000084.1 GCA_903932755.1 uncultured beta proteobacterium | reverse complement strand
GAGGCCAACAGCAATTTCGGATTTAACCTCTCGCTCTGGGACCGCCTATTCGGCACCTATCGCCCCACCGCCAGGTTAACCCAGGAAGGCATGCTGATCGGCGTTGCCGGACTGACCGGCGATCCACGCTGTGTCAGTCTCACCGGGATGCTGGTGATTCCCTTCGTCAATCCCGGCGAAGGTTACGCGATCGGCCACGGCCCCGAGGCGAGCCATGAAGCCCGCTAGGGTCGCGCTGGTCGTCGCGCTGGTCGCGGGCCTGGCGCTGGCCTTCGCCAACCGCGAACAGTTTTCGCAGGAGGCCCTGCAACAGTGGCTGGCGTCCGCCGGCTGGTGGGCGCCGATCGTATTCATCGCCATCTATGCCGCCGGCACGGTGCTGTTCCTCCCCGGCTCGGTGCTGACGCTGGCCGCCGGCGCCCTGTTCGGCATCCTGCCCGGCGCGCTCTACAGCCTCATCGGTGCGACCCTGGGCGCGGTGCTGGCCTTCCTCGTCGCCCGCCACCTGGCCGGCGCATGGGTGACGCAGAAGACCGGCGGCCGGCTCAAGCAGTTGATCGAGGGCGTCGAGGCCGAGGGCTGGCGCTTCGTCGCCTTCGTCCGCCTGGTGCCGCTGTTCCCCTTCAACGTGGTGAATTACGCGCTGGGCCTGACGCGCATTCCGCTCGGTGCCTATGCGCTGGCTTCGGCCGTGTGCATGCTGCCGGGCGCGCTGGCCTATGCCTGGCTCGGCCATGCCGGACGCGCGGCGCTGGCGGGTGACGCCAACGCCATCCGCAACGGCATGCTGGCGCTGGCCGTTGCCGCGGCGCTGATGTTCCTGCCGCGCCTGGTGCGCCAGTTCAAGGCCGGCCTGATGATCACGCCGGATATGCTGCGCGCGCTGCAGACGGAAGGCAGTGTTGCCGTGATCGACGTGCGCGAGGCCAAAGACTTCGACGGCGAGACCGGCCATGTGCCCGGCGCCATCAACCTGCCGCTGGGCGAATTGCCGGCGCGCATCGATGAACTCGCCTCCTGGCGCAAGGATGGCATCGTGCTGATCTGCCGCACCCAGGTGCGCTCGGGGCAGGCCGCGCGCCTGCTGGCCAAGCACGGCTTTTCCGGCCTGCGCGTGGTGCGCGGCGGAATACTCGCCTGGCGCGAACTGGGCTATCCCACCGAAGGCACTACCGTCACGGAGGGCAGCCTTGGCCTCGATAACGCTTGAGGCCGTCGGCGGCTTTCCGCGCGCGCCGCATTGCGTCACGGCGGGCGAGCAGGACACTCTGCCCTCGCGCTACGGCTGGCCGGTCAAGCTGCTCTCGCTTCTCGCCTTCACCCTGGCCTTCGTCGGCTGGCTCAACGAGACCTGGCTGTTCATGTTCGAGAGCCCGATCTGGCTCAACCGCTACACCGAATACGCGATCATCCTGGCCTTCGGCATCTGGCGCATCCTCAGTGAAAAGAACGCCTACACGCGCCGCCGCCTGATCATCCTGGTCGGCGTGGTGACCGGGCTGTGGTGGCTGGTGCCCTGGCTGAATCCCTTCTTCGAGCCTTACATCGGCTACCTCTGGTCGCAGCCGGTGTTTCCCTCGCTGCACACCCCCGGCACGCTGACTTTCTTCCTGGTGCTGGCGCTGGTCTTTCTCTTCGGCCGGCGCGTGATCTGCGGCTTCGGCTGCCCCTGCGTCGGCATCCGCGAGACGGTAGGCTTCGCCTTTCGCGAAAATTCGCCGCGCTCTGAGCTGGCCTGGAAGCTGCGCCATATCAAGTGGGTGTTCTTCGTCTACTACGTCGGCGTGCTGGTGGTGACGCAATACCCGCCGAACTCCTGGACCATCTCCTTCGTCAGCGGCTTTTACGGCCTGGTCGCCGCCACCTACTTCGGCACCTTCTTCATCGCCCCGCTGGTGGG
>CAIZHL010000083.1 GCA_903932755.1 uncultured beta proteobacterium | reverse complement strand
CGGGTCGGCTCCACCACGCGTTACAGCAAGGGCAACACGGTGCTGGAACTCAACGGCAACATTGCCACCGTCAGCGAAGGCGCGGCGGTGACGTATTCCGCATGCAAGACCGGCGGCGCCGAGCCGGCGCCGGCCAAATAAACATGGCGCCGGCGGCGCCCTGGAACCCGCCGCGCGCCGCGACCGCGACAAGGCTGCCGGCGCATTCCGCATGACGGACGACCCGCAGACGACCAGTCCTGCCATCGCCCGCCTCAAGGCGCTGGTGGACCGGCTGCGCCCCATCGGTACCGAGGATGCGGAGCAGCGAGTGCGCGCCGAAACCGCGCGGCTGGGAAGCCGGCCCGACGAAGCCGCGGCGCTCGGCGACGCCCTGCGCAGCCTGCTCGCCCTGCCCCACCAGGGCGCCTTCTACGCCGAGACCGGCGTGCGCACGGCGCTGGGATTCTGGCTGGAGCTGACGCAACGCCTCGGCCAGCGCCTGCTGCCGCCGCTGCGCGACGAAAGCCAGCTGCGCAACATCCTGCATCTGCTGTTCGCCGAACGCGACGACCACCTGTGGGTGGCGGCCGTTGCCGACGACGCCTGGCTGGAACTGGCCGGCGCGCTCGGGCTGGAAAAAGTCGGCGCTGGCGATACGGCGTACAGCAACCTGCTGGAAGCCGCGCGCATGCTTTCCTACCGCATCGCCGGGGTCGGCCTCGACCGCGAACTGCTGCGCGCCGAGCCGGAGCTGGAACGTCATGAATCGCCCTTCCTGGCGCAGAATGCCGCGCTGTTGCCCCTGCTGGAACAAGCGCGCAGCACCGGCACGATGGTGCAGGCGAACGAGATCCGCCACATCGACGTGCTGCTTGACCAGTGCGATGCGGCCCTCGACGGCATCCGCCGCAAGGCGCGCGAAAACGGCATCAGCATCCGCCTCACCTACCTGCTGGCGCGCCTGCGGCAGCTGATCGACCGCCTGCGCCTGCTGCTCGACTTCGCCGTCGTCGACGACCGCCGGCGCCATGCGGTGGTCGTATTGAAGACCTTGCTGGCGACCGAGCAGACCAGCGACGAGATCGGCGAGTTCATCGGCCAGAACATCAGCCTGCTGGCGCGCAACGTCACCGACCACGCCAGCCGCCACGGCGAGCACTACGTCGCCGAGGACCGCGCCGACTGGCGGGCGATGGCGAGAAGCGCGGCCGGCGGCGGCATCGTCATCGCCTTCATGGCGCTGTTCAAGATCAAGCTCGCGCTGCTCCACCTGCCGCCGCTGACCGAGGGCATCGCCTTCGGCCTCAACTACGGCCTCGGCTTCGTCCTCATCCACCTGCTCGGCTTCACCGTGGCGACCAAGCAGCCGGCGATGACCGCCGCCTCGATCGCGGCGACCTTGGAAGAGTCGCGGCCGAAGGAACTGGAGCGGCTCGCCGACTTCGCCCAGAACGTGGTGCGTACCCAATTCGTCGCCGTGCTCGGCAACGTCGGCCTGGCGCTGCCGGTCGCCGCCCTGATCGCCGCGGCGTGGCCGCTGCTGCTCGGCCACGACACGGCGCCCGCCGACAAGCTGCAGCAGATGCTGCACGAAGTGCACCCGCTGGCCAGCGGCGCGCTGTTCTTCGCCGCCGTGGCCGGCGTCGGCCTGTTCCTCTCCGGCCTCGTGTCCGGCTATTTCGACAACAAGGCGCGCTACCACCAGCTCGGGCCGCGCATCGCCGCCGCGCCGCAACTGGCCTGGCTGGGCAGGGAGCGGGCGGCACGCCTGGGGAATTACCTCGACGCGCACTACGGGGCGATTCTCGGCAACCTGTTCTTCGGCATGTACCTCGGTCTGGTCGGCGTCCTCGGCAGCCTGACCGGCCTGCCGATCGACATCCGCCATGTCGCCTTTTCCAGCGCCAACCTGGGTACGGCCCTGACCACGCTGGGACCGCGCGCGGTCGCCGGGATCCTGCCCTGGGCCATCGCCGGCGTCATCGGCATCGCGCTGGTGAACCTGGTGGTGAGTTTTTCGCTCGCGCTCTACGTCGCCCTGCAATCGCGCCGCGTCGGCTCGGCGCAGATCCTGCGCCTGGGCATGGTGCTGCTGCGCCGCCTGGCGCAGAACCCGCTGGCCTTTGTTGCACCGCCGCGGGACAAGCCCGCGGACTGAACCACCCCGCCTCAGAGGCAGGCCTGCTCCAGCGCCTTCTCGCACTTTTCGCAAAAGCCGTCGTCACCGACCGGGCCCGGCGTGCCGCCGCGGCGGCACACGGCCGGCGGCGATTGCGGCGCCTGCGACTGCGTCGGCGATTGAGGCGATTGCGGCGACGGATTCCTGGCGCGGGACCTCGCCGCTCCCGATCCTTTGCGCGCCGGCTTCATTCGCAACTTGCCTTGCAGCTTGCCGGATCGGCGGCGCAATCGGTAGCGGCTTCGACCTTGCATTCCGCGCGCGTGCGCCAGGTGAAGCCGAGACCATCGCCGTAGCCGCAGACCAGCAGGGTGATCTTGCCCTGCCTGGCGACGCGAATCGAGGTGACTTTGGCGGCCTTGACCTGCGCCGGCGGCCGGTCGCAGGAGACATAGGCGCTGAAGTTGCCGTCGGCGGATTCCCACAGCGCGACATTCTTCAACGCACGGTAAAGCCGGTAATCCTTGCAGACGTCGGTCTCGCCCTTGTACGCCTTCGCGTCGTCGCTGCAAAAGCCCGTGTAGGTGTGCCGCAATTCTTCCTCGGCCGGGCAGGCCGCCACCTGCACGGCAGCGGTGAGATCGGGACAGGCGACCGTGGCGGCGGCAACCGGCAGGGCGAACAGCAGGGGCAGGAGCGCCAGCAGGACGTTCTTCGCCATCTTCCGCGAAGGCTCAGGCACGCAGGCGCTCCATGCAGTCGCGCAGGCGCGGCGGGATTGGCGTCGGGCGGTCGTCGGTGCGGGCGACGAATACATGGACGAACCAGCCGGTCGCCGCCGGCGTGTTGTCGCCCTGCGGAAACAGCGCGATCTCGTAGCGCACCGAGGAATTGCCCAGATGCGCGACGCGCAGTCCGGCGTAGATGACCTCGGGAAAGGCCAGCGGCGCGATGTAGCGGCACTGCGATTCGACGCAGTAGCCGATGGCCGCGCCGTCAAGGATGTCCAGCCCGCCCTCGCGGATCAGGTACTCGTTGATGACGGTGTCGAAATAGCTGTAGTAGACGACGTTATTGACGTGGCCGTAGACGTCGTTGTCCATCCAGCGGGTGGGGATGGCGAGGAAATGCGGGAAGTCGGAGCGGCCCGGCAGGGCTGCGGGGGAAGGCTTGGCGTCCGGAACGGCGTGGGGGGATGGGGGGCTCATCGTGCGCTTCAGGAAAGTCGAAGCGCGCGATGATACCAACAAGGCATCAGCGGATGGCGCGAACGCTCACTGCTGGTTGCGATACATCGCGGCCAGAAATGCATCGGCGGCTTCGGCGTCGACTTCACGCTGCGTCGCTGCCCGATGCTGGACTTCCTGCAGGCCGAGCTGAAGCTCGGGGCTGGCAGGGGTCCACTCGGCGTTGAGAACTTCGTCCTCGAACGCTCCGAATTCATCCTCGATGAGTTTGCCTGTGCTCATGTTCATCACCATTAACATCGCCGTCTCCCGTTGTGGAACCGTGCGCCTCAAAGCATATAACGGCGCTCATGACAAAAAGTTGAATGAAGCTTCAAATTATTGAAGCCCTGTTGTTTTGGCGCCACTTCATCCAAGCGGCGTGACAAATGTCACATAGGCGCGCGCCAGCGGTCACCCCGGCGGCGTAGCCGTAGCAGCGCGCGGCGGGTTCCAGGGTGCCACCTTGAGCAGCAGCACCATGCCCGGCACGGCGAGCAGCGCGCAGAGCATGAAGAAGGGAAACCAGCCGAGGACTTCAATCAGGTAGCCGGTGGTGGCGTTGATGAAGGTGCGCGGCACGGCGGCGAGGCTGGTAAACAGCGCGAACTGCGTGGCGGTGTAGAGCGGGTGCGTGGCGCGCGCGATGAAGGCGACGAAGGCCGCCGTTCCGAGCCCGACGCCCAGCGCCTCGAAGCCGATCACCAGTGCCAGTTGGG
>CAIZHL010000082.1 GCA_903932755.1 uncultured beta proteobacterium | reverse complement strand
GGCGCGCGACGGCAAGCTGAAACCGGCCGACATGCAGGGCGCCTGTTTCACCATCTCGAGCCTCGGCGGAATCGGCGGCACCTACTTCGCGCCCATCGTCAATGCGCCGGAAGTGGCCATCCTCGGTGTCAACAAGTCGGCCATGAAGCCGGTGTGGGACGGCAAGGCTTTCGTGCCGCGCCTGACCCTGCCGCTGTCCCTGACGGCGGATCACCGCGTCATCGATGGCGCGCTGGCGACACGCTTCAACGTCTATCTGGCGCAGCTTCTGGCCGACATGCGGAGAAGCATGTTGTGACCACGCTCACCGTGGTCAAGAAGGGGGATGCCGTGGCGATTGCCGCCGACGGCCTCACCACCTTCGGTGACACGCGCCTGTCGCGAAACTACAAGGGCGAGCACGACAAGATCCTCGACATTGCCGGCTCGAAGATCGGCATCTGCGGTTCCTCCGCGCACCACCTGGTGCTGCTCTCTGCCTTCTCCAGGCTGGAGGATGTGAAGCTCGGTTCGCGCATGGAGGTGTATGAAAGCTTTCGCCGCCTGCATCCGGTGCTCAAGGAGCATGCCTTCCTCAATCCCAAGGAAGACGATGACGACCCCTACGAAAGCTCGCAGATCACGGCACTGATCGCCAACGGCAGCGGCATCTACGGCGTCTATTCCTATCGCGAGGTGTTCGAGTTCGATCGCTTCTGGGGTGCCGGCTCGGGTCGCAACTTTGCGCTCGGTGCGATGCATGCGCTCTATGACGGCGACTTGTCGGCAGCCGAAATTGCACACGCCGGCGTTTCCGCCGGCATCGAATTCGATACATCGTCCGGACCGCCGATCGTGGTCCACGAGTTCAAACTGGAAGGAAAGCCAAATGAGTGACGTCGTTGAAGTGAAGGTTCCCGACATCGGTGACTTCAAGGATGTGCCGGTGATCGAAGTGCTGGTCAAGGTCGGCGACACGGTCAAGGCCGAGGATTCGCTGATCACGCTCGAATCCGACAAGGCCACCATGGATGTGCCTTCGCCGGTGTCCGGCGTAGTCACCGAACTGAAAATCAAAGTCGGCGACAAGATCGCCGAAGGCACGCTGGTGGCTCTAATAAAAATTGGCGCTGGCGCTACGGCGGCTGCACCGCCTGCGGCGGCACCGGCACCCGCTGCGGCTCCAGTTGCGCCTGCAGCTCCAGCCGCTGCGCCGGCAGCGGCACCGGCGGCGGGAAAATTCGGCGGCAAGGTCGATCTGGAATGCGAAATGCTGGTGCTCGGCGCTGGTCCCGGCGGTTACTCGGCTGCCTTCCGCGCCGCCGACCTTGGCATGAAAACCGTCATCGTCGAACGCTACGCCACGCTGGGCGGTGTCTGCCTCAACGTCGGCTGCATTCCGTCCAAGGCGCTGCTGCATGTCGCCGCGGTGATGGAAGAGGCCGAGCATGCGTCTGATCTCGGCGTCAGTTTCGCCGCGCCCAAAGTCGATATCGACAAACTGCGCGCGCACAAGGAGAAAGTGGTCGGCAAGCTGACCGGCGGCCTGGCCGGCATGGCCAAGGCGCGCAAGGTGGAAACCGTGCGCGGCTACGGCCACTTCCTCGACGCCAACCATCTCGAAGTCGAGGCCACGACCGGCAGCGCACAGGAGAAGACCGGCGAGAAGAAGGTGATCCGCTTCGCCAAATGCATCATCGCGGCGGGGTCGGCGGCCTTCCATCTGCCCTTCATTCCCAAAGACCCGCGCATCGTCGACTCCACCGGCGCGCTGGAACTGCGTACCGTCGACGGCAAGCTGCCGCAGCGCATGCTGGTGATCGGCGGCGGCATCATCGGCCTCGAAATGGCCACCGTGTATTCG
>CAIZHL010000081.1 GCA_903932755.1 uncultured beta proteobacterium | reverse complement strand
GCGCGAAGGCGTCGCCGATGAAGCCATCGACTGGGGTCTGACCGTGAAGTCGGTCGAGATCCAGGATATCAACCCGTCCGAGTCCATGCAGAAAGCCATGGAGGCACAGGCCTCCGCCGAGCGCGAGCGCAAGGCCATGGTGACCAAGGCCGAGGGTACCAAGCAGGCCACCATCCTCAATGCCGAGGCGCAGTTGCAGGCCGCGCGCCTGCAGGCCGAAGCGCAAGTCACGCTGGCCGATGCCTCGGCCGAGGCGATCAAGCGCGTCGCTGCGGCGATCGGCACGGAAGACGCGCCGATGCGCTACATGCTGGGCGAAAAGTACATCCATGCCATCGGCAATCTGGCCAAGTCGGACAATGCCAAAACGGTGTTGATTCCCGCCGACATCCAGGACACGCTGCGCGGCATCCTGGGCAGCCGCAAGTAAGCACGGCTGGCGACTCAAAGTCCTCCATGCGTCTGCTGGCTTTCGAGACCGCAACGCGGCGGCTGTCCGTTGCGCTCTGGCAGGATGGCGCGCTGATCGAACGCGCCGGGGAAATTCCCAACGGCGGCTCCGGGCAATTGCTGCCATGGGCGCACGAGTTGCTGGCCGAAGCCGGCCTGACGCTGAAACAGATCGACGGCATTGCCTTCGGCGCCGGCCCCGGCGGCTTTACCGGGCTGCGCCTGGCCTGCGGCGTGGCCCAGGGACTGGCCTGGGGCCTCGACCTTCCGCTGCTGCCCGTATCGACCCTGGAGGCGCTGGCGCTGGCTTGCGGCGAACGCGATGTCTGGGTCTGCCTCGACGCGCGCATGAACGAGGTGTATGGCGCGGCCTATCGCGTCGAAGGCGACGGCGTCATGCAGCTCATGGAGCCTTCCTGCCTGCCGCCCGCCGTGGCGCCAGCGCCGACTTTTTCCGGCGGCTGGGGCGTCGGTGACGGCTTTGCCAGTTACGGGCCATTGCTGGCGGCACGCAAGCCCGACCTCATCGGCGTGCGCGGCGACGTATTTCCGACCGCCGCCGCTGTGTTGAGGCTGGCGGCGCCGGCCTTTGGCCGCGGGGAGGGGGTGGCGGCCGCTGACGGGCAGCCCATTTATGTGCGCGACAAGGTGGCTTTGACGACCGCGGAGCGCATGGCGCGCGGTGGGGTCAACTAGTGGTGCACTTTGCGGTCATGACGGTAGCGGACCTCGATGCAGTGGCTGCGGCGGAAGCGCGCATCTATGCCTTTCCCTGGACGCGCGGCAACTTTGCCGATTCGCTGGCGGCCGGCCACGAGGCATGGCTGGCGGAGCAGGGCGGCCGCATGATCGGCTATGCGGTCGTGATGCAGGTGCTGGATGAAGCCCACCTGCTCAACATCAGCGTGCTGCCCGAATTGCAGCGCGGCGGCCGCGGCTCGGCCCTGCTGGGCCACCTTTGCGGCCAGGCGCGGCAGCGTGCGGCGACGCGCATGCTGCTCGAAGTGCGCCCCGGCAATCTCGCCGGGCAGGAGTTTTACCGGCGCCACGGCTTTGTCGAAATCGGGCGACGACGCGATTATTACCCGGCACCCGAGGGCCGCGAGGATGCCATCGTGATGGCGCGGGAACTATGAAACCGGATCGCGACCTGATCCTGCGCGAGATGGGGCTGGGCCCCGTCTGGAGATTGCGTGCGCCTGCCGCTGCTGTTCCGGCCGGGCAGGGCGCA
The DNA here is from genome assembly GCA_903932755.1 of uncultured beta proteobacterium. GTDB lineage: Bacteria > Pseudomonadota > Gammaproteobacteria > Burkholderiales > Rhodocyclaceae > Sulfuritalea. The sequence goes on along the minus strand of CAIZHL010000081.1, from coordinate 4,877 downwards.
TCGGCAACGACGGCGGACGCCGGACAGGCGCAAGCCAGCGCGCCGGCCGTCGTGCCCGCCGCAGCTCCTTCCGCCCTTGCCCCGCTTGCCGCAATGGCCTGGGATGAACTTGCGGCGACGGTGGCGGCGTGTCGCCAGTGCCGACTTTGCGAGGTGCGCAAGCAGGCGGTGCTCGGCGTCGGCGACCGCAATGCCGACTGGCTGTTTGTCGGCGAAGGGCCGGGCGCCGAGGAAGATGCGCGCGGCGAGCCCTTCGTCGGCCAGGCCGGCAAACTGCTCGACAACATGCTGGCGGCGATCGGCCTCAGGCGCGGCGAAGACGTATATATCGCCAATGCGGTCAAATGCCGGCCGCCCGAAAATCGCACTCCGACGCCGGAAGAGACCGCGCTCTGCCGCCCCTACCTTGAGCGCCAGATCGAACTGCTGCGGCCCAGGCTGATTGTCGCGCTCGGCCGCCCGGCGGCACAGACGCTGCTGCAGGATGACGTCAAGATCGGCGCGGCGCGCGGAAAGCTTCATGACTACCGCGGCATTCCGCTGATCGTCAGCTACCATCCGGCTTACCTGCTGCGCACGCCGCAGGACAAGGCGAGGGCCTGGGAGGATCTTTGTTTCATGCGGCGGACGATGAGGACGCAGAAAGACCGCTGACGCTGCTCGTCCGGATGTTGCGGTCAGTGATGGGCGACGTCTTCCAGGTGCATGACATCGTCGCGTTCGCGCTGGTTGATCTCGTGCTGGCGCTTTACCAGCCACATCGTGCCGGCGACGAACAGGCCGAAGAGCGTGATGATCCAGTAGATCGACAGTTGGGCCCGGATCAGCACGGAGTAGGTGGTCGTCATGATCAGGATCGACAGGTTCTCGTTGAAGTTCTGCACCGCGATGGAATGCCCGGCGCCCATCAGGATATGGCCCCGGTGCTGCAGCAGCGCGTTCATCGGCACCACGAAGAAGCCGGAAAAGATCCCCACCAGCACCAGCAGCGGCACCGCCAGCCACATGTCGCGCACGAAGACCATGGCGATGACGCCGACGCCCATGGCCATGCCGAGCGGGATCACGCGCACCGATTTGCGCAGCGTGATCATCCTCGCCGCGAGCATCGCGCCGATGGCCACGCCGAGCGCAACCACGCCTTGCAGCATGCTGGCTTTGGAAAGGTCCAGGTGCATGGCCGCCCTTGCCCATTCCAGCACGATGAACTGCAATGTGGCGCCCGCACCCCAGAACAGGGTGGTGACGGCCAGCGAGATCTGCCCGAGTTTGTCGCGCCACAGCAGTTTCAGGCAGTGGTTGAATTCGTGGAACAGATATACCGGGTTCTTCTTCAGCGGCTTGTGGTCGACGCCGGTATCCGGGACGTAGAGATTGAACAGGGCGGCAACCAGGTAAAGCGCGCCGACGATGACCAGGGTCATCTCGGCCACCGTATCGACGCCGGTCTCGATCACCGGGAAATCCATCGACAGCAGGCCGTAGGCGATTTCCGGCTTGATCAGGGCGCCGCCCAGCACCACGCCGAGGATGATGGCGCTGACGGTGAGTCCCTCGATCCAGCCATTGGCGACGACCAGCAGGCGATGCGGCAGGTATTCGGTGAGGATGCCGTACTTGGCCGGCGAATAGGCGGCGGCGCCGAGTCCCACCACGGCATAGGCTACCAGCGGATGTACGTGGAAGAACATCAGGCTGCAGCCGAAGATCTTGATGCCGTTGCTGATGAACATCACGCGCCACTTCGGCATGGAGTCGGCGAAGGCTCCGACGAAGGCCGCGAGGGCCACGTAGGACACCGTGAAGAAGGTCTTCAGCAACGGTTCATATTCCGCCGGCGCCCGCATGTCGCGCAGGATGGCGATGGCAGCAATCAGCAGGGCGTTGTCGGCCAGCGCTGAAAAAAACTGCGCCGCCATGATGATGTAAAAACCTTTGTTCATTCAGTCGCGACGCGAGCCGCTGTTCGGCGTGGCAATTTGGTTTTGGGACCGGTGCTTCGGCCGTGTTTTGGTCAGCGGGTTTATATCATGAAAGTTTTGCCGCAATAAGGATGTGGCGGTGCAGCATCGCAGATTTCGACCGGCGATGCCCGCGCCAGCGATAACTCCGGAGCCATTAATTGCGCTCATGGCGGGTGATTTGTGATTGAATACCCGTGATAGAAATAATTCTAATGTTCGGAGGTGTCCGGGATGGCTGATCGCCGCTTGCAGGTTTTCCATGCGGTTGCCAAACAACTGTCGTTCACGAAGGCCGCAGACGTGCTGTTCATGACGCAGCCGGCGGTGACGTTTCAGATCAAGCAACTCGAAGAGCACTTCAATACCCGCCTGTTCGATCGCGGTCACGGCCGCATCGCCCTGACGCCGGCGGGCGAGGTGGTGTTCGGTTATGCCGAAAGGATCCTAGGCCTGTCCTCCGAGATGGACGTGCGACTCTCGGAATTGACCGGCGAGATCGGCGGTTCGCTGATGGTGGGGGCGTCGACCACCATCGCCGAATTCATGCTGCCCGGCATCCTCGGCGAGTTCAAGTCGAGCTATCCGAATGTGCGCTCGCGCCTGATGGTCGGCAATTCCGAGTCGATCGAGCATCGCGTCATGGAACATACCATCGACATCGGTTTCATCGAATCGCTCTCGCACGAACCCACGCTGGAATGCGAGGTGTGCTGCGACGATGAACTGGTGGTGATCTGCCATCCGCGCTTCCCGCTGGCGCGGCACAAGGAACTGACTCCGCAGAAGCTTATGGAGCATGCCTTCATTTCACGCGAACCGGGTTCGGGCACGCGCGAATTTACCGAAAACTACCTGCGCAGTGCCGGGATCGCGCTGGATCAGATGAACATGGTAATGGAACTGGGCAGCCCGATCGCCCTCAATGGCGTGGTGGAGACCGGCCTCGGTTTCGCCATCGCATCCCGCGCGTCGGTGACGAAGGAGCAGCGTCTGGGCGACATCGTGGCGATACCGCTGAAGCCGCGCCTGATCCGCACCTTGTCGATGGTCTATCCCAAGGAAAAGTTCCGTTCGCGGCTGGTCGCGACTTTCGTCGAGTTCGCCGCCGCCCGGTTGCGTGCCCTGATGACGGCGAAAAAGCCCTAGGCAGTCGATGTCGCGACCGATACGCGCGCGGCTCGACTGGTCGGCGCTGCGCCACAATCACACCGTCGCCAGGCGTCATGCCGGCCCTGCCCGGGTCTGGAGCGTGGTCAAGGCCGATGCCTACGGGCACGGCCTGCTGTCGGCGGCGGAAGCCCTCAGCGAGTCCACCGACGGCTTCGCCCTGGTGGAGCTCGAAGGCGCCATGGCCCTGCGCGATGCCGGCATCGTCCAGCCGATCCTGATGCTGGAAGGCCCCTACCAGGCCGGCGACCTGCCCCTGTTCGCCGAGATCGAATTGACGCCGGTGCTGCATTCGATGTGGCAGGTCGATGCGCTGATCGACGCCTGCCTGCCGCGGCGCCAGCCCGTGTACCTGAAACTCAATACCGGCATGAACCGGCTCGGTTTCGATGCGGCGGAATTCAACACCGCACTCGACCGCCTGGTCATGGCCGACTGCCTCGATTCCGTGACGCTGATGACGCATTTTGCCGATGCCGACGAAGCCCGTGGCATCGAGCAGCAACTGCAGCGTTTCCGCGCCATGGCCGGCGGCCGTGCGCTGCCCGTGTCGCTGGCGAATTCGGCGGCGCTGCTGCGCTTCCCCGAGGCCGTCGGCGACTGGGTGCGCCCCGGCATCATGCTTTACGGTTCCTCGCCATTTCCGGCGATGCAAACTGCGGCCCAGTTGGGCTTGCTGCCGGTGATGACGCTGGAAAGCGAACTGATCGCCGTGCGCGAACTCAATCCCGGCGACGCGGTCGGCTACGGCAGCAGCTTCGTCGCCGAGCGCGCGATGCGCGTAGGCATCGTCGCCTGCGGCTATGCCGACGGCTATCCGCGCCACGCGCCGACCGGCACGCCGGTGCAGGTCGCCGGACGGCGCACGCGAACCCTGGGCCGCGTCTCGATGGACAAGATATGCATCGACCTCGACGATTTTCCGCAAAAAGTCGGCGTTGGCGAGACGGTAACCCTGTGGGGCGGTGAAGGCGACATGTACCTGGCCGCCGATGATGTCGCGACTGCTGCCGGCACCGTTGCCTACGAACTGTTCTGCGCGCTCGCCGCGCGCGTGCCGGTGACCGACGTCAATTGACGGTGTTCTGATGGCCAAGGCAAAGACGCAGTATTCCTGCACCGAGTGCGGCGCCAGTTCGCCCAAGTGGCAGGGCCAGTGTCCCGGTTGCGGGCAGTGGAACACCCTGGTTGAGGCGGTGGTCGAGACCGCGACGCCGGCGGGGCGCAACTTCGCCGCGCTGGGGGGCGCCAGCGGCCTGCAGGTGCTGGCCGAGATCCGGCCGCGCGAGGAGCCGCGCCAGCCGACCGGCGTCGAGGAATTCGACCGCGTGCTGGGCGGCGGTCTGGTGGCCGGCGGCGTGGTGCTGATCGGCGGCGATCCCGGCATCGGCAAATCGACCCTGCTGCTGCAGTCCCTGGCGCGCCTGGCTCAGGCCGGCGAAAACGTGCTCTATGTTTCGGGCGAAGAATCCGGCGAGCAGGTCGCACTTCGCGCGCGGCGCCTGCAGCTCGATGTCGGCGGCATGCAGTTGCTGGCCGAGATCAACCTGGAGAAAATCCTGGCCACCCTGGTCAAGCTGCGCCCGGCGGTCGCCGTGATCGATTCGATCCAGACCGTCTGGTCCGATGCCATGCAGTCGGCCCCCGGCTCGGTGGCGCAGGTGCGCGAATGCGCGGCGCAGTTGACGCGCTTTGCCAAGCAGAGCGGCACCTGCGTGATGCTGGTCGGCCACGTCACCAAGGAAG
>CAIZHL010000080.1 GCA_903932755.1 uncultured beta proteobacterium | reverse complement strand
GCTGCGCCGTCAGTTGCCGCGCTACCTGCTGATGGTCTCGATCGCGGCCCTGATGAATACCGCCCTGATCTACCTTTTCGTTTCGAAGCTGGGGATGCACGCGCAACTGGCAAAGATACTGCAGATCGGGCTGGTATTCGGATTCACCTTCACATTCAGCCGGCTGATTGTGTTCGCCAGGCAATCGAACTGAGCTTTCCGGTCCGCACCGGGATTCAGGAGGAACCTGGCACGCTCGCGGCTGAAGCTGGTTCTGGCAGGCCGGCACGGAACCTCCTGCCGCTTCAATTTCGCCGGCGCAGCGTGCAGTTCTAACCGGAGCGCTGCCGAACAGCATCCTTGCGGAAAATCAGGAACATTTCTCCTGGAAGCCGGATCGTGATCTGGCGCTGCCCGATCCCCAGTAGCGAAACGAAGGCTGCGAAAACCCGTCCGATGCCGGGATAACGGGCAAGCGATTTTGCTATCGCGCCGAATGACATGACATAAGGGTAGCGGGAGCGGGAGACCGGTGCAAAGCCGTGAGAGCGGAACAGGCGCTCGATCGATCGCCGCGTGAAATACTGGATGTGCTGTCCCTGTACGTACCACCATCGCTCGCCAAGCACTTTCGAAAACACCGAATCGAAATCCCCGGTCCACAGGCAGACAAGTCCGTCCGGCGCCAGCAGGCGATCAAGGTTGGTAAGTTCCCGTGCCGGAAACTCAAAATGTTCTATGACGCCCCACAGGGTGATCACGTCATAGGGTGCGGTCGGCTTGAATTCTTCGAGCGTGCATCGATGTACCGTCAAACCGCGGCGCTGCGCCGCATCCGCAGCCCAACCCGACAATTCGAGGCCCTCGGCGTCATAGACGGTTCCGGCCAGTTCGAGGAAGTCCCCCGTCGAACAGCCTATGTCCAGCAGGCGCCCGCCCGCCTTGAACTTCACTATCGCCGGGATTACGCGCATCGCCGTTGCAATCCGCTGCTCCTGATTCTTCAGATAGGCGGGGTCCTCGACGTCGACATAGTTGCGGAACATGTCGGGATGCCGGGGCGAGCAGTAGGCATGGGAACAATCGGGGCAACGGACGACGCGGTAATGTGCACCGTGGCGCGGACCAAAGTCGTAGCCGAATTCCGGCAGTGCGCCACGCAGGGTGTCGGGGTATACGGTTGTCGAACGTTTCGATCCGCACAGCGGACAGTCAAATTCGATCAGGGGCGCGGTCACGAAACGGACCTCCATGTCCGTGGGGCGCGCCAATAGCACAGTCGGGTATTCACATTAGTTCGTCCTGGAAAAAGCCAGCAGTTGGAGGTTTTCCCAGTACATCACGCTTTCCTGGCCGGCTTGGGGCTGCAGCACCGATGCTTGGGTGGCATTGCTCAACAACAGGACGCCTATCTGCGCCGCCCAGTAACCCGTGTAATAGTTGTATGCCCAGCCGGCTATCGGGTGCGGGGCCGGCGGTAGCTGTCCTCTGACCATCTGGGGATTGGCACGCGGGAAACCGCCGATCACGAAAACGCGATGGCCAGCATGAATCGTCCTTTGGATCTGCTCCAGTTCGCGCGCGATGCCATTGCGATCCTGGAGTCTCTCTTTCAGCGTATCCCAGCGGTGCACCGAATGCGCCCCCATGTCGGGAATCGTCATCCAGGCTTTCTTGCCGCGATACAAATGGTTGAAGGTGAGACCGGCGTACCACTCGGTAACAACGATCAGGTCGTTCGGGCCGCCTTCGCGTTCGATGGCCGCGATCAGGTCCGGCATGTTGGTGGCGCGGCGCGTGAGCTCTGCGGGCGCGTTGACCGCGGCCACCGTACCGATCACCAGCGCCAGGGCGAGGCGAAGCAGCCTTACCGCAGGCGGCAGGTCCGTCCACGAAGCCAGCCCCGCTTCGATGACGGCGGCCAGCACCAGCATCAGGGCGAGCAGGTACCAGGGTCGGACGGCGTAGTCGCTCCAGATCAGGAACACGGTATAGGTAAGGGCGAGCAGGGGGATGACCAAAACCACGAAAAGCGCCCGTGTCATCGCTTCGCCGCGCTCCGTAGAGAGCGGTCGCAGGCTTGCCGTCCGCAGCGAGACGAGGGCAACTGCGATGCCGCCCGCGGCCAGTGCAAGCCAGGTCCATTTCTGCCAATCGCCATAACCGGTGGATACCGTTTGGCCGAAGGCGGCAAAGACGTCGCGCGCCGAGATCGACCACTTGAACATGATCGCCAGCGATTTGGTGTAGCTGAGGGCCGGCAGGTAAATCATCACACTGGCCGCGGTGACCGCGCAGACGATGGCGATCGCTCCGGCATGCTGCCAGCGCCGGTTGATGGCCGATGCAAGAATGGCGGCGCTGCCCACGACCAGCAGCAACAGCGAGTTCTGATAGGTCGTGTGCGATGCGGCGAGGCAGGCGATGAGCGCGATGGCGATGCTCTTCTTCGAACAGTCGGAGAGCAGTGTCCATACCGAGCCGAGCATCAGGGAGGCGGTGATCAGGCCCAGACCGTAGGCGCGCGCCGAGTCGCCGTAGCGGATTACCGCGGCCGACACGGCCACCATGGCGAGGAGCAAGAGCGGCGCGCCGATGCGCAGGCGGCGCGCCAGCCACCAGCTTGCTGCCAGGGCGCCGAGCCCTAGGCCGAGGCCCAATGCCCGCAGGCTTGCCGTCGTGTCGCCGAAGATGCCCATCCAGATGTGCAGCAGCGCGTAGTACAGGATTGGAAAAGAGTCGAAGCGGATCGCGGCCCACACCTCGCCGAAGGTCGGCATCGAGGCTACGGCGATTGCGCTGACTTCGTCGCGCCAGGGCTCACCGACATTGGCGTGGAGGAGGAGATGGAGCGCGACGGCTGCCAGAGTCAGCAGCGCGGCTACTCCATATTCGGCGTAGTTCAGTGATGCGGTGCGTGTGATGTTCATTCGTGGTGCAAGTTCGGCGTATTGGCGCGGGTTGCAGCGGTCAGGCGCGACCGTGTGAGGGGGAGTCCTCCTGCACCGGTTGTGGTGGAATCGACAACAGGATTCGCATTAGGCGCGCCGCTTCCGCGCCGGCCAGCACCCAGCGCCCGCCGAGCACAAGCCGATCACCGTTGAGCCTCAACTGCCCGAGTTCGAGCAAACGGGGAATGCGTGCCTGGATGATGATGCGCTTGTTGTAGCGGCGTTGGAGTTCGTTCAGGGCGATGCCATCTTCGCGACCGACTTCGACCATCAGGTGCACGTGCATGGATGTGTCGCTGACGGCAAAGACAAACCAGTTGAGGAAGGTGCAGCAGGTGCAGTAGGCGAAAAAATAGGCAAGGCCGCCCAGCAGTTCGCCGGCATTCAGGGTCCCGGCGCGCGACGCAAGAAACAGCCATGTCGCCACGCCGGCGCCGAATGCGAGTATCCCGGCATGAAAGCAGGCGGCCTGCGGCGAAACCCGGCGACCGGTGTATCGATTGAAACGCACCAGCAAGGATGTCAGGGGCCAGATCGCCACCACGGGTATCAATAATGCGACTATCTGGTGAAGGAGCGGCATCTGTCTAGCCCGCCCCGCACTCGCTGACGCCGGTCAGTTTGCGATAGTTCCTGCACATGCCGTTGGCCCGATGACCGGCAGCGGTCAGCCAGACCCTTCCCTCGCGAATGTCGATGATGCCGGAGATGACTAAATCGTCAAGCCGTTTGCCGGTGAGCGAATGCTCGGTAAATGACTTGACGTGGAGATTATCGATAGCGATGCCTTCGGGCATGTGGTCGCGCACGACCTTGAGTATCTCCGCCGAAGGGCTGTATTCCGTCAGGCCGGCGTAACTGCAGGTGTAACAGGCTGAAATCAGCAGATGCAACATCGCAGGGGCCAACCAGTGCTCCGGTGAGTGCAACACTTCCCGGGGCAACACGCCGCCCAGCGCCAATGCCGACAGCGCCAGCAGCGGGAGCGCGACGAATATCGCCGGTAGCCAAAGCAGGTAGCCCTGCGGTCGATGGATACGCCATGCGATCAGGTGAACCAGCCAGCAGGCGGTGAAGGCGGCAATCCCGAAAAACAGGGCCCGAAGCATTACCGGGTGCCTTCGCCGGCGCCCGGGGCGGTTCCCGGCGCCGGAGCATGATGCCTGAATGGGCCCGACGGACACATCATGGCTTCTTCAGGACCAGTACGGCCTGCACCCAGAAATCGCCGGGTCCGAAAGAATACCCGTCCAGTACCAGTCCGCTGTCGCCAATGATCTGCCGCGCCCAGGAGCGCCCGCGACAATGGGTTATCTCCGGCGGGTGCAACTGGACATTGCGCTTCAACAGCGTGTTTGAAATCCAGTGCACCACGCGCAACACGTTTACGCTGGTGCCGAAATGATGCGGCCAGAACAGGACAGCCTTGCCGCCGGGTTTGAGCACGCGTCGAATCTGCTGCAGGATCTGCGTTATCTCCGGGGGCGTGAAATGTTCCATCAGCCCGAGGTTATACACGCCGTCGAAACTTCCTTCGGCAAAGGGCAGGGCGAAGATGGAGCCGTGCTTGAGCAACTTCGCATCCGGATTGGCCTTGCGGTAGGCATTGAGGGCGGGAACAGAGATGTCGAGTGCGGTGATCGACATTTCGCGACCGATATCCGCATCGACCTGACCCGACCCACAGCCCGTGTGCAGCAGTTCGGCGCCGTCGGCGAAGTTCCGCTTGAGGAACAGATTGAGCCGGCGCCTGATTACCAGGTTTCGGTAAGTGATGGCAATTGCGTCATACACCACGCTGCCGCCGCCACGGTTCGCCGCCCAGTAGGCATCCCAGTGCTGGGGATCGCTCAAGCCGGGGTCGATGTCGAGGAAAGGCGCTACGATGCGAAAGCGGCTCGGCTCGATGTGCTTCTGGAGGAAAAGGCTGACGATGCGGAACGCGCTCCTGGCCGCCTCGCGCAGGGACATTTTCGAATGTCCATAGGTTCGCGCCGGCAGCACGATCGGCAACTCGTGGATAACGTAGCGGTTTTGCACGAGCAGAAACATGCTCTCGAAAAAGAACGAGTAGCCGCTTGCCGCGACCCCGTCCCAGAACCACCGCGGAATCCGCTTGAGGTCGTAGACGCGGAATGCGCCGCTGGCATCCTGCGGAATCCCCAGCAGCCGCCTTGTCAGGAAGTAGCCGGTGCGGGTAATGAAACGTCGCAGCAGGTTCCAGCCCGGCAGCGAATCCTGCAGCATGTAGCGGGAACCGACGACAATGTCGCAACTTCCGCCGCGCGCATGTTCGAGGAAGCGGGGGATGTCCGCCGGATCATGGGTAAAGTCGCAGTCCATCGTGATCAGGCGCTCGTAGCCATGGTCGTAGGCCCAGCGGATGCCCGTGCGGTGCGCGCTGCCGATGCCCTGTTTGCCGGGGCGGTGGATCACGGCCAGGCGCTTGTCGCCCGTCGCGATCTGGTCCAGCAGATCGCCCGTACCGTCGGGTGAATTGTCGTCGAGAAACAGGATGTCGGCATCGAGTCCCAGGGCGCGGATTTGCTGGTGCAGCCTTCCGGCATTGTCCCGCTCGTTGTAAGTGGGAACGAAGATCAGGGTCTTTTCGCTCATTGCGGCAGCATTCCCTTGTTCGTTCCAGACAGGTCAAGGCATTCAAGTTGGGCGTCGACCATGCGCGCCGCGATCTCGTGTAGCGGCGTGCCGGGGTGCCATCCCGTTGCGGCAACAAGCTTTGCCGGGGAGCCGCAGAGTTGCGGACGCAGGATCGCGGTGGCTTCGCCTCCCTGGCGCACGTGCTCGCGCCAGTCGATGCCCACGTGCCGGAAAGCGGCCTCGGCGAAATCGCGGATCGCGTGGGTGGTGCCGCTGGCAATGATGAAGTCGTCGGCCTGCGGCAGGCTGACGATGCGCTGCATCGCATCGACGTAGTCGTCGGCCCAGCCCCAATCGACACGCGCGTCGAGATCCCGCACCAGCACCGTTGCCGGGCTTCCCAGCGCAGCTTGTGCCGCAGCGCGCGCCAGTTTCTGGGTCACATAGTTGGCGGCCCGCAGAGGTGACTCATGGTTGTACAGGATGCCGCAGGAAGCGCGGACTCCGAACTGGCGGCGATACATGCGACAGAAGGACACGCCGGCGGCCTTGGTGATGCCATAGGTTTCCAGCGGTGCGAATGGCGTGGTTTCGTCCTGAATCTGTGCCTCGGGTGCGCCAAAAATTCTGCTTGAGGCTGCATAGAACAAAGGAATATCTGTCCCGCGGTCGGCGATGGCCTGCAGGAAATTTACCAGGCCGCTGACATGTACCGCGTACGAGCGGGCAATATTCAGCGCCTCCGTTTCGACGGAATGCCCGGCTTCGGACGATCCGTGTACGGCAGCCAGATAGTAGACACAGCCAGGCGCATGCCGATCCAGCAGGCCGGCGACGCTTGCCGCATCGGTGATTTCAATGGTGCCGCGGGTCACGCCGATGACCTCTGTCCCCTTGCGGGCGAGCAGGCGGGACAGGCAGGTTCCGTCCTGACCCGCGCTGCCGACGATCAAGGCGCCGCCCGGCATTGCTCAGCCGACCACCGAGAAAGTCGGGAGCGGAAATATCAGTTGCTTGCCGGCGGCGAGCCAGGTCGACTCGCGACGCGTGATGTGTTCGCGGAAGTGCCACGGCAGGACGAACAGCGCATCCGGATCGCTCGCCTTGGCTTCGTCCTCGCTGACGATGGGAATCAGGGTACCCGGCGTGAAACGGCCGAATTTGTCAGGATTGACCTCCGCGATCATCGGCAATTGAGCTTCGGTGAGCCGGCAGTACTGCAGCAATACGTTGCCCTTGGTACTCGCGCCGTAGCCGACGATACGCTTTCCAGCGCGGCGGCTTTCGGCAAAGAAGCCAAGCAGTCCGTCCCGATGCTCGCGAACCCGCCGCGAAAACGCCGAATAAATCTGCAGTCCTTCCAGTCCGAGCGCGTGCTCGCGTTGCCGGAAGGCCAGCACCCTGTCGCGCCTTTCGGCCACCGGCGAGCCGATCCTGGCGGCGGTCACCGCGAAACTTCCGCCATTGACGTCATTCTCGAGCACGTCGACCACCTTGAGACCGGCATCGGCAAGCAGGAAGTCGATCTGCTTCATCGAGTAGTACTCGAGGTGTTCATGGCAGACCGTGTCGTAACTGTTCGCCGCCAGCATCGCCGGCAGGTAGCTTTGTTCGAAGTGCCAGACGCCGTCGTCGGCGAGCGATGCGGCAATGTCATGCACGAAGCGACGCGGATCCTCGAGGTCGTAGAACATCGCAATCGAAAATATCAGTCGTGCCTTTCGTCCGCCGCTTAGATTGAAAAAGGTATCGGCGGCGAAGAAGCGTTCCGCCACCTGGATGTCGGGTCGATAGTACTGGCGGAATTTGGCCGCCGTCGGGTCGATGCCGATCAGGGTCGCCGAGTTTTCTTCGAAACCGGCGAGCAATGTGCCGTCGTTGGAACCGATATCGAGGATCACGTCGTTCGCGCGGCGTTCCACAAAGCGGGATACGTAATCGACCTTGGTACGCAAGTGGTCGACCATCGACGCGTTCAGGCCTGACCTGTATCCGTAGTTCTGTCCGTACATGTGTTCGGGTGTGAAGGAATGCCGCAATTGAACCAGGCCACATGCCTGCGGACCGGCTCCGGGATCGCAACGGACGAGTTCCAGCGGTCCGACATCAACCGGCTCCGAGCGCTGGCGTGGAAATATTCCCGTCAGCGCCTGCATGCCAAGGTCAAGCAGGGTCGTCAGGTGTTCGTTGCCGCAGATACGGCAGGCCTTTACCTCGGCGTACATCTACGTCTCCCGTCCATCGTGCGTGGTCGCGGCAATGATAACCGCGGGAAAATCCTTTGGGTGTCGCCCCCGCGGTCCGTCAGCCCTGCGCAATCTATGCGTCCGCGAAAGCCATGTCCTTGCAATAGTCGTGCCGGCATCGAGGCAAGCCGACCTAAATTCTCAGTCGGCTGCCTTCCGGCGAGAATATGCGGGGGGCAATCAGGTGCAACTTTGCCAAAGCGAACGACAGGCTGACACCCAGCACGCCGAAGCCATACACCACCGAACGCCTGAAGTTGATGCTCGATGCTTCTTCCATGTAGCGTGTCGGGCAACTGATCTCGCCGATCGCAAAGCCCTGCCACAGCGCCTGTGCCAGCATCTGGTTGTCGAAGATGAAGTCGTCCGAGTTCTCTTCGAGAGGCAGGCTGCGCAGCACATTTGCGCTGAATGCCCGAAATCCGGTGTGATATTCGGACAGTTTGGCGCCACAAAGCAGGTTCTGGACGAGAGTCAGGAAGCGGTTGGCAACGTACTTGTACGGCGGCATGCCGCCCTTGAGTGCACCGCCGCCAAGGATGCGCGAACCCAGTGCGACATCGTAGTGCCCCGAGGCGATCAGGGACGCCATCGCGGACACCAGCTTGGGCGAATACTGGTAATCGGGATGCACCATGACGACGATGTCGGCGCCCAGTCGCAGCGCCTCGCGATAGCAGGTCTTCTGGTTGGCGCCGTAGCCCATGTTTTTTTCATGGACGATGGTTTTGATGCCGAGGCGCTGCGCCAGTTCAACCGTACCGTCGTGCGAGCCGTCATCGACGAGCACCATTTCGTCAACATACTGCTGCGGTATGTCCGCATGGGTCTGCACCAGGGTCCGCTCGGCGTTGTAGGCGGGGAAAACCACTACGATGCGTTTGCCTTCTATCATTGCACGCCCAGTCCTTTCTGCATGTTCAAAGCTGTCATGTTGCCGGGGCTGAGGCGCAAGGCCTCGGCGACGTTGCCGGTGGCCTCGCGGCCGCGCCCGAGCGCGATCAGCAGGTTCGCCAGGCGCAGGTGATTGACCACGTTGTCCGGATTGATCTCGAGCGCCTTGCGATATTGAGCGACCGCATCTTCATGGCGGCCCTGCGCCTCGAAGGCGACGCCAAGGTTGAAGCGTGCCTCGGCATAGTCCGGCCGCAGCGCTGCCGCCTGCTGGTAATGGACTACCGCGCGGTCGACTTGCCCCGTAAGCAGCAGCGCAAGTCCGAGATGGTTGTGCGCCCTCGCATAATCCGGATTCAGGCGCAGCGCCGCTTCGAAGGCCAGAATCGCGCGATCATGCTGTCCTGCGCTCTTGAGCACCATGCCCTGGTTGAAGTGGGGGACCGGATCAGCCGGGTTCAACTTGACAGCTTGCGCGAAATGGTCGAAAGCCCCGGTCAGGTTCCCCCGCGCAAGTTCGATGTTGCCGAGGGTCACCTGGTTGATCGCGACGTTTTCCGCGACGCCGGCCAATCTGCTGGCTTGTCCCAGGCGCATGGACTCGAGGGCATGGTGCTGCGCCTGGTCGAGTTTGCGCTCCTTGGCGTACTCGCTGGCGAGAAGTCCGTGGGCGCGATAGTTGTTCGGCGCCACGCTCAGCGCATGGAGATACAGTTCCTGCGAACTGCGCCACTTCCCCGCATAGGCATGCGCAGCCATCACCAGCGCGCCAAGAACGACGGCAGTGCCGGTCACCGTGACGGCGCGCCGAACCGCTGAACTGCCGAAATCCGGAAGCGACCAGGCGACGGCGACGAAAATCCCGATCAGCGGAACATAGGTATAGCGGTCAGCCATGGCCTGGGCGCCGACCTGAACCAGGCCGATGACCGGAACCAGCGTACCCAGATACCATAGCCAGCCAAACAGCAGTGCAGGCCTTGCGGCTCTCGTCCGCCATGCCAGAATCGTGATCGCGCTCAGCAGGGCGATCGACATCAGCAGCGCGCCGGCTTCCCAGTTCTCGCGGAAAGGATAGAAAAAGCTCAGATCGACCGGGTAGACGGATTTCCACAGATAAGCGGCATATGAAATGACGGCATTGGCCGCCCTGTCGCCCACAGGAACAAGTTCGATCTTCGCCACCGCTTCGCCGCGCGATTGCGCGATGAAGGTAATCACCATCGAAACCGCGGACAGGGCGAGCAGCGGCAGTTTCTCGACGACCAGTCGTTGCAGGACTTCCCGCGATTGCCTGTCGGTAGCGGCACACAGGTTCAGTCGCTGCAGAGGCCATGCATCGAGCAGCAGCAGGACAAAGGGCAGCGTGACCAGCATCGGCTTCGCCATAAGGCCGAGGGCCAGGCTGGCGGCGACGGCGAGATAGCGGGCGAGCCCGGGACTTTTTACATAGCTGACGTAAAAGTGCAAGGTCAGCAGCCAGAACAGGGTAGACAGCACATCCTTGCGTTCGGCGACCCAGGCCACCGACTCGACATGCAGGGGATGGACCGCAAACAGCGCCGCTGCCAGGGCGCTGCGCCAGCGCGCCCCGGTGGCCCGCAGCAAAAAGGCGTACAGCAAAATGGTGTTGGCCGCATGAAGGGCGATGCTGGTCGCATGATGCCCGCGCGGATCGAGGCCGAAGAGACTCGCATCAAGCATGTGCGAGAGCCAGGTCAGCGGATGCCAGTTGGCGGCGTGAAAGGCGGTGAAGGCCCAGGCAATGCCACCCGGACTCAGACCCTGGCGGACATGGCTGTTGTTGGTCACATACGGGGGGTCGTCCCAGGTCAGGAACTGGAACGAAGCCGCCTGCAGGAAGACCGCCAGTACAAGAAGTACGAGTGCGCCCGCAATGGCCAGGTTCAGCGGAAGGCGAAGCGCAGGTTTCAGGGATATTCCCTTTCTATCCCGGGGGCGACTACGAGGCCATGCGCGCCGTGGCGCCAGCGCCGACTTTTCAAGCCTCTTCCGCGCATGTCCGCAGCGTCACTCATCCATGCAGCAGGATCGCCGCGGGTGTCGTTTCAAGAATGGTCTTCCTGATGTTTTCGTGGAGGTCGATATCGATCACGTCCAGCGGGTTGAAATCGTCGGTCAGGACCAGGGCGTCGGGCTGCCGTTGCAGCAGCCGGCCCTGACGCATGCCGAGCTCCAGGGTGGCTTGCGCCAGTGCATGCACGTTGCCGAAACGGGTGTGAAGCGCTTTTGCAACCGGTCGATTGGCCGCGATCAACACCAGATTCCCGCCGCGGGACTGGCGGTCGCCGAGATCGAACAGGGGGAACGCGGCGATCTCGCCAAACTGGGTCTGCAAGGTGCCGACGATTGCCGGGGCCAGCAGCGGGGTCGCCCGCGCATCGCCGATGACGTTGATCGCCAGGATGCCGTCGGGAGTCAGGCGCTCGCGCACTTTTTCCAGCGCTTCCCGCGTCAGCAGGTGGCTTGGCGTCGAGTCGCCGGAAAAGGCGTCCATGATTATGATGTCATAACGCTTGCCGCCCTGGGCAAGGAAATACCGGGCATCATCGATAATGGCCGGACGTTTGAGGCGCAGGGTGAAGTGCTTCTCCGCCATTTCCACTACGGTCGGATCGATATCGACTACGTCGACTTCGAGGTTGCGCTGCTGCAATCGGTCGACCACGACGCCTGCGCCGAGGCCGACTATCAGTGCCGAGCGCGCGTCCGGATTGATTTCCAGCGGCAGGGATTCGAGCAGGTAGGCGTATTCGTAAATGGATTGACCGGTCTGTTGGTCGATTCCGCCCTGGACCAGCCCATCTATCAACAGTTCCCGGGTCCGAATTTGCGGTCCGGCATATTCAACCACTTTCACATTGCCGTAAAAGCTGTCCTTGCTTTCGATCAGGCGGGCCCGTGTGCCATCGGCCAAAACCACCGACGGCAGGTCGGACCGGGGGATCCACAGCAAGGCTGCCAGCAGCGCAACGCCGGCGATGGCTCGCGGCTGCCGCCGGTAGAACACGAAATAGGCCAGTCCGATCAGCACCAGCAGCGCGCCGCACAAGTGAAATGCCCTCGTCACGCCGACGAAGCCGATGATGACGTATCCCGCCAGGGCCGTGCCCACCATGCTGCCGATGGTCGACAGCGAATAGAGGATGCCGACCGTCCGTCCCAGATTGGCCAACTCGCGCGCCGCGATCCTGACCACGTAGGGCGACACGCAGCCAAGCAGAAGCAGCGCCGGCGCAAACAGCAGGGTCGCGCTGACCAGGGCGCCGCCGCGCAGGCCCAGCGGCACCGACGCCTGGATTGCCCAGGGTTTCAATGTCGGTACCAGGATCACCAGCACTCCGGCGGCGATGATGAGGCCGTAGAGCCAGACCGGGGATGGATGTCTGTCGGACAGGTGGCCGCCCAGGGCATAGCCGGCCGACAGCGCCGACAGGGTGACCGTTATAAGAGCGGTCCATACGTAAAGGCTGACCCCGAAATAGGGACCGATCACGCGCGCCCCCAATACCTCGACTACCATGACCAGGCCGCCGCAAAGTGTGGTGGTCAGCATCAAAAAATAGGGGAAGCTGGATTTTTCGCGCTCGGACATTCGGGATTCTCTTGATCGGACGGAGTGGCAAATTGTAAGTGCAGAAGGCGGAACGCTGCTGCAATTTTGCGTCAGCCGCGCTGACGGTGGCTCGAATTCGAACCGTCGTGTCACCCGTCTACGGATGCCTTTGCGATGCCCGATCCCTGGTGACGAAGGAAAGCTCCGTTTGACGGGGTTGGCCCGCTTCAAGATAATCCGCGCTGCGGCACGGCGTCAGTCGTCCTGCGCGCGCCGGCCACCCCTTACATTCCTATACGTGCCAATCGATAAATTGACTCCCTGCGAGCACGGGCTTGGCTGCTGAGACCCCTGCGGTTGTCGGGCGGCATCCGGCAATGCCTTCAGGCCAGGGCTTCGCCCTGCCAGCCTTGCGGGTTTTCCTGGCGACAGGGCTGCTCCAATGGTGACCAGGCAAGCGCGGGAATCGCTGTTCGCCCAGGCCTATGCGCACCATCTTGGCGGACGGATCGGCGAAGCCGCAAAGCTCTATGAAAAACTGCTGAAAGCACAGCCGGCGAACGCCGATGCCCTCCATCTCCTGGGCACGATCGCGATGCAGTCGGGTGATTACGGCCGTGCCCGCAAGCTCATTGCCGCCGCCTTGCTCCAGCATCCTGATCATCCCAACCTCCTCAACAGTCTGGGCGAGACAATGCGCCTTGCCGGCCTGCATGCCGAGGCTGAGCCTTTGCTGCGCCGGGCACTGCAACTGGCGCCCGAAAATGCGGATGTGCTCAACAATCTCGGGGCCTTGCTCTCGGCTGGCGGTCGGGCCGGCGAAGCCGTTTCCTGTTTCGAGTCGGCACTTGCCCGCCGGCCGCAAGACGCCGTCGTGCTGGTCAATCTGGGCCGTGCCCTGGCCCTCGACCATAGACCCGAGGCCGCGCTGGCCGCCTACCGGAACGCACTCCGGCAGCGCCCCAACTGGCCAGACGCCGTCAACCCGCTTGCCCTCCTGCTGAAGAACCTTGGGCGCGTCGGAGAAGCTACTGATCTGCTTGCCGGCTGCCTGCAAGCGACCGGCGATCGGGTTGTCGGCAGCAATCTGCTGCTCAGCTATTGCTATGACATTGATTTGTCGCCGGCACACTTGCTGGAACGGCATCGCCGGGTGGCGGCACGGATCGGGCTCGCCGCCGCATCGCCTGCAAAGGTCTGGCCCGCGCTTGCCGGCGTGCCAGGAAAGGTGCTCCGGATCGGTTTCGTTTCCGGAGATTTCCGTGAGCATCCTGTCGCATTCTTCCTTTTGCTGCTGCTGCGCGGCCTGAAGTCGCTCGGCATTGCCGCGTTCGCCTACAGCAACCATGCCCGTACGGATTACATGACGGAGGAGATCCGCCCTCTTTGCACGCAGTTTGTCGCCATCGACCGGCTGTCGGACGATGAGGTTTTTCGCCGCATCCGCAGCGATGGCATGGATGTACTGGTTGACCTTTCCGGGTTCACCGCGAACAACCGGCTTGCGGTTTTCGTCCGCCGCCCCGCGCCGCTGCAGGTCAACTGGATCGGCTATCTTGCATCGACCGGGCTCGATTGCTTCGACGCCCATCTGAGCGACGAAATCGCAGTGCCACCTGAAATGGGCCGGGCAGCGTTTTCCGAGCCCATCGCCTACCTTCCCGGATGCCAGTGGTGCTACTCGCCGCCGCCGGGCCCGGTGCCGGCACCGCGGCGCTCAGCAGGGGTGTTTGTCTTCGGCGCCTTTCACAACGCGGCCAAGCTCAATCGGGACGTGATCGAGGCCTGGTGCCGGATTCTGCGACAAGCTCCTGCGACCCGACTGCTGGTCATGGCGCAAGGTGCCGAGGCCTTGCGCGACGATCTTGCCGCAGCAGGGGGCAGCGATCTTGCGGCAAGGATTGATGTGCGTCCGACTGGATCCCTTGAATCCTATCTGCGCGCCCACGACGAGGTAGATTGCGTCCTGGATGCATTTCCCTACAACGGCGGCACCACCAGCTTTCATGCCCTGTGGATGGCCACGCCGGTGCTGACGTTGGCCGCCGATCACGCCGCGGGTCGCGGCGGCGCCAGCATACTCACCCGCCTTGATTTGTCGGAGTGGATCGCTTCCTCGGTGGATGACTACGTGCGGCGTGCCGTCATGTGGTCGGCGCGAGGCGATGAAGTGGCCATGCTTCGTCGCGGGCTGCGGGCTCGCCTGGAAGCTTCCCCGTTGATGGACGGGGTGTCCTTTGCGCGAGGCTTTGTCGCGACGCTTGCTGCGCTTGCCTCAAGTCGACGACAAGCGGAGTAAGCGAAGCGAGAACGAATCCGGCGTAGCTTCTCAGAACTGCTTGTAGCGGGACCTGCGCGCCTTGTCGATCAGAGCGCGGCATTCGTCCAGCGCGGAGCGTGCCTGCGTAAAGTCCGGATTCAGCATCAAGGCGCGCTCGAAGCATGTCACGGCTTCCTCCAGTCCATCGGGGCGTGCCTTCAGCGCGCTACCCAGATTGCCCCAGGCCAGCGGGTCGCTCTCTTCTATTGCCAGCGCGCGCCGGTGCAACGCGATGGCCTCGTCCGTTCTTCCCTGGAGAAATACGGCGACGCCAAGATTGGTCATCACCTGTGAGTCCGTCGGATCAAGCTCAAGCGCCTTGCACAGATTGGCTTCGGCTTCTGCGAACGCACCCTGTTCGAACTGGACCAGGCCGAGATTGTTGTAAGCGGGAAGATAAGCCGGATCGAGTTGCAGCGCCCGGGTGTAGGCGACCGATGCCTCGTCCGGCCGCCCGAGCATGCGCAGTGCGTTACCGAGGTTCTTGTGGTACTCAGGCAGGTCCGGCGCCAGTTCCAGGGCCTTGCGCAGCGCCTGCTCGGCGCTTGCGGCATCGCCCTGCGCCAGGCGGTCGAGACCGGCGGCATGAAATTCGGCAGCAGCTGTCATGTATTGCCTTCGGAGTGTACGGTGCTCGCAGGATAACAAATTGGCTGCCGGGCCGGCTGCCGCGTTCCGACCGCGCTTGAGGTGTCGCCAACCCCGGCCCACGGGCGGATTGCGGCTTTTCCGGTACGATGCGCGGCAGGTCATTTTTATCAAAAGCGAAAAATCCCGTGATGGAAGCCAATCTGGAAGACCGCATCGGCGAGGCGTATGCCGCGCATCAGGAAGGGCGCCTTGAGGCCGCCGAACGCATGTATAGGGAACTGTTGCTGGCGAACCCGCGGCAGGTCGACGTGCTGTTCCTGCTTTCATCCCTGTTGCTCAAGGCGCAACCCGCCGCGGCAGTCGAACTGGCCCGGCAGTCGATCGAGGCGGCACTGGGGGCCGGTGGGCTGGGCGTTACGCAGGCGGCCTTGCACGATCACTACGCGGCATGTTTGCGCGCGACTGCCACCGCACCTGAACTGGAGGCCGAACAGCTGAAATTGGCGCACCGGCTCGACGGCGGCCTG
>CAIZHL010000079.1 GCA_903932755.1 uncultured beta proteobacterium | reverse complement strand
GCGCGCCGCGGTGATGCCCGACTCGATCGCACCATCGACGAAGCCGCGCCAGCCTTCCGCCTGGTCGGCGCCGGCCATGAAGATTCCACCTTCGGCTTTGCGCAGTTCCGCGAGCCCCTGGGTAAGCTGTCCGGGCCGGTACCAGCACCAGGTTCCCCGGGAATAGGGATCGGCTTCCCATTGGTAGCCGGTGACACCGAGGACCTCGGCTTTCGGAATCAAGCCGCGAATGGCCTTCTGTACGGCCTCCTCGTCGGTGATGTCGAGTTTGCCCGGGGGACCGAATGCGACCAGCACCGTGCCTTCGTCGGGATGCTTTTCGGTCCACGCCAGGGTTATTGGAAACGGATTGGGTGCGCTGCCGACCCAATTGCCGATCTTCTGACGAATGTGAATGTAGAATTTCGACCCGTGCCCGGTGTGACCTGCCGCGGCCATCTGCAGCTTGGTGCTGCCCAGCGCAGGCTCCACGCGGATCGACGAAAGCACATTCAGGGGCAGCGCAAGAACAACGGCACGCGCCTTGACGACCTGGTTCTGGGGGCCTGTGACCCGATAGGTATCACCCTGTTTTTCTATGGATTTGACCGGCGCAGCCAGGCGCACGTCAGCGCTGGAGTCAGCCAGCATCCTGTTGGCAAGTTCGCTCATCCCTTCGCGGATGCCATAGCGGCCGAGTTTGTCGAACATCCGGCCCATGTCGTAGTCGCCGAGCGCCCACCAACGCAACATGTCGGCGAATCCCCCCTGATCGAGGGTGTTATGGCAATTGATGCTGAGTTGGGGGCTCAGGAGGTTGCGAATATCCTCGCTGAATTTCATCTGCTTCATTCGATCGGCGAGCGACAGGACGTCCCATTTCACCAGGAGTTCCCGTTTGGCCAGCGGATCGTGGGCAAGCGGCAATACCTGACGTCCGCCCTGGCGATCGACATCGACGTAGGCGGCCATCGCATCACCGATGCGCTTCCATGTCTTTTCCGGATCGGCATGGTGAAGGCGGCCGGCGGAGAGGTAGGAGAATTTTTCGGCGAGGGCGCCCGGGCTTTCTTCGATACCCAGGCCGTAGCGGATGATTTCGTTCCAGACGAAGGGTTGGCTCCAATGGACCCAGGTGCCGCCCATTTCGATCCGCTTGCCGGCGAACGATGAGGTAAAGGTCCGCCCGCCGATGCGGTTGCGCGCCTCCAGCAGCAGGGTTGCAAGCCCGGCTTTGGACAATTCCCTTGCCGCCGTGAGTCCGGCGAAACCCGCACCGACGACGACCACATCGTAGTCCTCGCGTTTCGGTTTGCGTGCAGAAAGGTCCACGACAGCGGGTGCCGCCAGTGCAGCGCCGCCCACGCTGGCAATTCCTGCCGTTGCGGCCGCCAGGCTGATGAATTTGCGCCGCCCGCCAAAGCCCGCTTCGTCTCGGTCCATGCTTTCTCCTTGCTATTGTGTGATTGCAATTGCTGCAATCAATTTTCTTTGCAGACTCTATACTAGGTCGGCCGACCTAGCCATGTCAATGATTGGCTTCATCCTCTATTTGCACAAAGTTGCTTGCCGACTAAAGGTAAAAGCAAACCAGCCAATGATCAACGAAACCGATAGCCGGAGCCTTGCACGAGCACCCAAGACGCAGCGTGGAAGGGAGCGTGTCGTCGAGATCCTGGCGGCAGCGAAGCTGCT
>CAIZHL010000078.1 GCA_903932755.1 uncultured beta proteobacterium | reverse complement strand
GCTACATGGAACTGACCGGCCCCGCCGACGGCCCGCCGACCTTGTCCGGCGTGCCGCTGATCGACCTCAAGGCCGGCGACGAGGTTTACGCCGGGGTCATGATGGCGCTGCTGGAACGTGCCGAAACGGGGAAAGGCAGCCGCCTCGACGTCTCGATGCTGCAGGCGGCGGCGTCCTGGCTGATCACCACCCTGCCCCTGCTCGATTTCGACTGCGATCCTTCGGAAGTCACCCGCTGCGGCAACGAGCATCGCAAGTTCATCCCGACCAACGTCTACCCGACGGCCGACGGCTTCATCTACATGGCCATCGGCAGCGACGTGCAATGGCGGCGCCTGACCGAGATTCCGTATTTCGCGCCCGTCGCCAACGCGGTGCGCGCCACCAACGAAGGCCGGGTGCGCGAGCGCGAAGCCATCCATCGCGACATGGCGGCCGTAACGCGCCGTATCGCCACCGCCGACATTGCCGCCGAATTCCGCAAGGCCACGATTCCGCACGCGCCGATCCACGACATCCCGGCGGTACGTGACATGGCGGCCGTCAGCAGTCGCCTTACCAGCACCCGGATGCCGGGCGGCAAGACCCTGCGCATGCAGCCCATGGCGGTGGATATTCCCGGCGTCTCGCGGGAACTGGGCTTCCCCGCGAAGTACGGCGAACACACGCTGGCAATATTGCAAGAGGCTGGCTTCAGCGCCGGCGACTGTGCCAGCCTCAGGGACAGCGGCGTCATCGCCGGATGAACACCATGGCCGATTTCGCCACATACCGGGCGCAGGTTGCGCAAGCCGCCAGGGCTTCGCCGGCAGCGCCCGCACGCTGAGGGCCAGCCCGCCATGACTCCCTCTTACCGGATATCAACGCTTTACCGGACATGGTGGTGCACCACCACCCACGGTTCCCGACCAGCCTGCCATCGCCCATGAGCCACAGCGCCGCGATCCGCAACGGATCGCCGCTGTAAAGGACGGCGTGCCGCGGCACGTGCTCCAGCACTGAGGGGAATGCCAGATGGATCTTGCGAATGTTTCACTCGACGACAAATACCGCATCGAGCGCGGCCGTGTCTTCCTCACCGGAATGCAGGCCCTGGCGCGGCTGCCGATGCTGCAGCATGCGCTCGACCGCAAAGCCGGATTGCATACCGCCGGTTACGTTTCGGGCTACCGCGGCTCGCCGCTCGGCGGCCTCGACACCGCGCTGCATGCCGCCGCACCCTGGCTCAAGCAGCACGACATCAGCTTCCAGCCGGGGCTGAACGAGGACATCGCCGCCACCGCGATCTGGGGCACGCAGCAGCTGCACCTGTTCCCGCAGCCGAAGTTCGACGGCATCTTTTCCATGTGGTACGGCAAGGGGCCGGGCGTCGACCGCTGCGGCGATGTCTTCAAGCACGCCAACCATGCCGGCACGGCAAAGCACGGCGGCGTGCTGCTGGTGGCCGGCGACGACCCCGCCGCGCGTTCGTCGGCGGTGGCGCACCAGAGCGAGCACATGTTTTCCGCCTGCGGCATCCCGGTGCTGGCCCCGGCCGACCTGCAGGAATACCTCGACTTCGGTCTCCACGGCTGGGCCATGTCGCGCTACTCCGGCTGCTGGGTGGCGCTCAAGCTGACCTCGGACACCGCCGAAAGCTCGGCCATCGTCGAGGTCGACCCGGAGCGCATGCAGATCGTGATCCCCGGGGATTTCCGCCTGCCGCCGGACGGCGTGCATCTGCGCTGGCCCGACCCGCAACTGGCGCAGGAACACCGCCTGCAGGAATTCAAGGTTTATGCCGCGATCGCCTATGCCCGCGCCAACCATCTGAACCGCATCATCGTGGACAGCCCGCGTCCGCGGCTCGGCATCATCGCCTGCGGCAAGGCCTGGCTGGACGTGCGCCAGGCGCTCGACGACATGGGCATCGACGAACGCTACGCCGCCGAGATCGGCCTGCGCCTGTTCAAGGTCGGCATGCCCTGGCCGCTGGAAGCGGAGTCGGTGCGCCATTTTGCCGAGGGCCTGGAAGAAATCCTGGTGGTCGAGGAAAAGCGCCCGATCATCGAATACCAGCTGAAGGAAATGCTCTACAACTGGACCGATGAAAAAGGCCGCGAGGTGCGCCCGCGCATCGTCGGCAAGTACGACGAATCCGGCGAATGGCCGGTACCGGTCAGCCGCTGGCTGCTGGCGCCGACCGCCGAGCTGACGCCGGCCCTGGTCGCGCGCGCGATCGCGTCGCGCATCGGCCGCTTCCACAGTTCGCAGCGCATCGCGGACTACATCGCCTTCCTCGACAACAAGGCCGGCGCCCTCGCCAAACCCCGGGTTACGATGATGCGCACGCCCTGGTTCTGCCCGGGCTGCCCGCACAACCGGTCGACCCAGGTGCCGGAGGGCAGTTGCGCGCTGGGCGGCGTCGGCTGCCACCTGATGGCCGTGATGATGGGCCGCAACACGCTGACCATCTGCCACATGGGCGGCGAAGGCGCGGCCTGGCTGGGCGTTTCCCGCCACAGCGGGACGCAGCACATCTTCGCCAACATGGGCGACGGCACCTACTTCCATTCCGGAATCCTGGCGATCCGCGCCGCCGTTGCGGCGGAGGTGAACATCACCTACAAGCTGCTGTTCAACGACGCCGTGGCGATGACCGGCGGCCAGCCGCTGGACGGCACGCTGACGGTGCCGCAACTGACCCGCCAGCTGGCGGCCGAGGATGTCAAGCGCATTATCGTGATGTCCGACGAGCCGGAGAAATACCAGGGCATCAACGACTTTGCCCCGGGCGTCGAAATCCGCCATCGCGACGAACTCGACGCCGTCCAGCGCGAACTGCGCGACACCCCGGGCGTCACCGCGCTGATCTATGACCAGACCTGCGCCGCCGAGAAGCGCCGCCGGCGCAAGCGCGGCACCTTCCCCGATCCCGCCGTGCGCGTCTTCATCAACCAGGCGGCATGCGAAGGCTGCGGCGACTGCAGCGTCAAATCGAACTGCCTGGCCGTGGTCCCGGTCGCCACCGAATTCGGCACCAAGCGCGCCATCGACCAGCACGCCTGCAACAAGGATTACTCCTGCCTCGGCGGCTTCTGCCCGAGCCTCGTCACCGTCCATGGCGGAAGGGTGCGCCGCGGACAAGGCCTGCAGGCGGATGCGGGCGACTTTGCCGATCTGCCCGAACCCGCCCTGCCGAGCCTGCGCGATCCCTACGGCATCCTCATCGCCGGCATCGGCGGCACCGGCGTCGTCACCATCGGCGCCCTGCTCGGCATGGCGGCCCACCTTGAAGGCAAGGGCGCGACGGTGCTCGACATGACCGGTCTGGCGCAAAAGGGCGGCGCGGTGATGTCGCACGTGCGCCTGGCCAGGCGCCAGAATCAACTCCATTCCACCCGGATTGCCACCGGCGAGGCGCGGCTCCTGCTCGCCTGCGACATCGTCGTCGCGGCCAGCGACGACGCGCTGTCCAAGACGGCCGGCAACTACACGCGGGCGATCGTAAATACCGGCAGGACCATCACCGGCGAATTCATCCGCAATCCCGAGCGGACGTATCCCGAGGGCGAGATGGAAAGCCTGATCGCCGGCAGCGTCGGCGCCGGGGCCGCCCGCTTTATCGACGCCGGGCGCCTGGCTACGCGCCTGATGGGAAATGCGATCGCCACCAACATCTTCATGCTCGGCTACGCCTTCCAGCACGGCCTGATTCCGCTGTCACTGGAAGCGCTGCTGCGCGCCATCGAGCTGAACGGCGCCGGCGCCGATGAAAATCGGCGCGCCTTTTCCTGGGGCCGGCGCGCCGCGCTCGACCCGGCGGGCGTCGAAGCGCTGGTGGCGGCCGGCGAACCGACCGCGCCGGACCAGCGCATCTCGGCCACGCTCGACGAGATGATCGAACGCCGCCGCGACTACCTGGCGGCCTACCAGGATGCGGCCTACGCGCAGCCTTATCTCGATCTGGTGGCGCGGGTTCGCGCGCACGAGCAAAAACTCGGCGCTGGCGACACGGCGCTGGCCGCAGCCGTGGCGCAGAACTACTTCAAGCTGCTGGCCTACAAGGATGAATACGAAGTGGCGCGGCTGTTCGCCGACCCCGCCTTCCAGAACGCGCTGGCCGCCGGCTTCGAGGGCGACTACCGGCTCAACTTCCACATCACCCTGCCCTGGAGCCGCGGCGCAAAACCCGGCGACGAACCGAAGAAGATCCGCTGCGGCCCCTGGCTGCTGCCGGCGATGAAGCTGCTGGCAAGGCTGAAGTTCCTGCGCGGCACGGCCTTCGATCCTTTCGGTCGCAGCGCCGAGCGGGTGCAGGAGCGCGAACTGATCGCCGACTACCAGGCGACGGTGGCCACCATCCTGTCGGAACCGGCTACGCACAATCGCGACGCGGCCATCGCGCTGGCGCGCCTGCCGGAAGGCATCCGCGGCTACGGACCGGTAAAAGAGCGGTCCGTCGCGGCGGCCAAGGCAAAACGCAGCGAGCTTGTCGCGGCATTCCAGAAAATGCACGCAGCAGACGGGCTCACCGCCGCCGACCAGGTCCACGGCAGCTCCCGTACCCCGCCCGCGCCTTCCTGATCTCCTGCACGCGCCGCGCTGCGGGGCGCCAGCGCTTTGCGACACCGGCCGGGTTTTCCGGCGCAAGGCGCGGCCGGCCCTTTGCGTTACCATTGTCCGTCACCCTTCAGGACATCCACCGGATCCTTGCCATGGCTGGCGAACTGCCGCAGACCCTGTCCCAGGCCTTGCCGCCGGGAACCCTGTTGAAGGAGTACCGACTCCAGTCCGTGCTCGGCATGGGAAGCTTCGGCATCACCTACCTGGCAACGGACGGCAACCTGGATCTCAAGGTGGCGATCAAGGAGTTCTTCCCCGCCAGCGTGGCGGTGCGCAATCCCCTCACAGGCGCCGTGGCGCTGAATTCGGAAAAAGCGCAGGCCGAATATGCGTGGGGCAAGGACCGCTTCATGCGCGAGGCGCAGACCCTGGCGCGCTTCAGCCACCCGAACATCGTGCGGGTGTTTCGCTATTTCGAGGACAACGGCACCTGCTACATGGTGATGGAATACGAAGAGGGGCAAAGCCTGGAGTCGGCGCTGGCCGGCGGGCCGGCGCGCTGGGACCAGCCGGCCGTGTTCGCACTGATGATGCCCCTGCTGGCCGGCATGGAATCGGTCCATGCCGCCGGCTTCCTGCACCGCGACATCAAGCCGGCCAACATCGTGCTGCGGGGGAAGGACGACAGTCCGGTACTGATCGATTTCGGCGCCGCGCGAGCGCCGAGCGCCAGCGACGCGCTGACCGTCGTCCTCAGCCACGGCTACGGCCCGCCCGAACAGTATTCGCGCGAGGGCAACCAGGGCCCGTGGACCGACATCTACGCGCTCGCCGGGGTGCTCTACCGCATCGTTTCCGGATCGGTTCCGCCCATATCGCTGCACCGGATAAAACAGGACCCGATCATCCCCGCCACCTTCTCCGGCGAAGGCCGCTTCGGGCCGAAGTTCCTCCAGGCCATCGATCTGGCCTTGAGCATCGATGAAACCCGGCGCCCGCAGAGCATTGCCGAATGGCGCAAGCAGCTTGTCGCCGACGCGGCCGGCACCGAGGCGGCGGCATCGGCCCCTCCGCGTGGCGAGCCATCCGCCGCCCCCAAAGCCGCCCCCGCCGCCGGGAGCCCGAACCGTCCCGCGACCTCGCCGCCGCGGCCTCGCCCCGGCCCACGCATCGAGGACGAAGCCGAAACGGGGCTGGCGGCGCGCATCGGGCAGGCGATGATCGCCCATCCCTTCCTCAGCCTGCTGATTCTCGCCGCAGCGCTGTTCGCCACGCTGCATCTGCTGCGGAAGCCGGCAAAGCCGCCGCCGCAACCCGTGCCGGCCATCGTGACCGAACCCGCGTCACGCACTCCTGCTGCTGAAGGCGAAAAGATGGCGGCGCCACCATCCGCCGAACGCCGCGAGCCGGTCGCGACGGCGGTCGCCGACGACGAACGCCTGCCCAACATCCGCCGCGCGGCGCTGGCCGCCTGCGAAGGCATGGCCATCGGCACCCCCTGCCGCGTCGTCGGCCCGCGCAACCAGCTCATCGACGCCACCTGCGTGAGCTCGGCGGAAGGCCTGCCGATCTGCCGGCCCGCACGCCCTGGCGCGCGCCCGAGCCAACTGCAAGACCCGTCCGGGGCAGGACCCGAATCCCGGCGCCCGCAACAAAGCACCCAAATGCCGCGCTGACGCCCTTGCGGCGCCGTCTGTAGAATCCGCCGTAGCCAAAAAAAAACCAGCATCATCCCCAACCTTCGAAAGGAGCTTCGAGCATGGACGTGCAGACCATACAGACCTTCCTCAGCACCACCGCCACCGAACTGGCGATAAAGATACTGGCCGCGCTCGCCTTCTGGGTCGTCGGCCGCTGGCTGATCGGCTGGGTGATCGGGCTCATGCAGGCGGCGATGGGCCGCAACAACGTCGACCCGACGCTGACCAAATACCTCGGCTCGATCATCGCCATCGCGCTGAACATCGCCCTGGTGCTCGGCATCATGGGCTACATGGGCATCCAGACCACCTCCTTCGCCGCCCTGCTGGCCGGCGCCGGCCTGGCGATCGGCGCGGCCTGGAGCGGGCTGCTCGGCAACTTCGCCGCCGGCGCCTTCATGCTGGTGCTGCGCCCCTTCAAGGTCGGCGATTTCGTCAGCATCGGCGGCATCGTCGGCACCGTGCACGAACTCGGGCTGTTCGGCACCGTCATCATCACCCCCGACAACGTCAGCACCATCGTCGGCAACGGCAAGGTATTCGCCGACACCATCCAGAATTTTTCGGTACTGCCGGTGCGCCGCGTGGAACGCGTGGCACAGCTGGCCAACGGCGTCGACCCGCTGGAAGCCATCACCCGCTTCAAGGCCGCCGTGGCGCTGATACCCAATGTCTCGCAGACGATGCCGCCCGAGGTCAACCTGCTCGACATCAAGCTCGAAGGCCCGCAGATCGCCGTGCGCCCCTACACCCACACCGACCACTACTGGCAGGTCTACTTCGACACCAACGAGGCCATCGTGCGCGTCTGCAAGGAAGCCGGCTGGCCGGCGCCCTCCGCGCTGCACCAGTTCAAGCAGGTGGCGTAAGCGCCGCGGTGCGGGTGTAAAAAAGTTCCCGCAGGGACGCAGAGCGCTGGCGCCGGCGACACGGCGCCGACACCCTGCTCACCCTGCCAGCGCCGCCATCGGTACACGGAAAATTGCGGCTGTCCTTCATGGCCGTTGGCCACCTCGCTCCGCATAGCCTGCTTCGCGTTGGCTACGCACGGCAAGGACAAAAACGGTATCGATTCTGGCAACGTAGCGGTATAGCGCTACATAGCCGTGCGAGCGACGCCCGATCACCAGCTCGCGCTTGTCGTTATTGACGGGACGGCCAATCAGAGGGTTGTGCTCCAACACGTTGAGCGCCTCGATGATCTCCCGGATGCGCAGCCCGGGATTTTCAACCTGATACTTGGCAAGGTGATCGAGGATACGATCGAAATCCTCCCCGACCTCCGCTGCCAATTCGATTCCTGACATGGTCAGCGCGCCAATTTTCTCGCTGCCGGGCGCTTGACGGCTTTGCCGGCAAGTCGATCTTCCAGATAGCCACGCATTTCCTGCCATGGAATCGTCTTTCCCGAGGCAAGGATATTGGCATAGCGATCCTCTGCAACCGAATCGAAATCGGCGCGCAATTCCTCCTGCGCCGTCTTTTCCGCAATGGCCTCGAGAATGAATCCGTGCGTGCTTGTGTCGGAACGTTTCGCCGCCGCTGCGACGCGGACCTTCAAGTCTTCGGGCATGCGTATGGTTGTTGTAGACATCGTTTTCTCCAGGTTTTTCAACACCCGCTCAATGTAGCACATCGGTGCTACTTGACGCCATTCTGCCATGACAGAAAAAGTCGGCGGTGGCGGGACGGCGCCAGGACGATGTCGCCGCAGTGGAACATCATTCAAGGCTTTGTCGGTGATGTCCCGCGGAATGATGGGTTCGACCGCATTCCCGCATGCACCACCCTCAAGCGGCCAGCAATTGACAACGAGGAATGCGTGAGAGGACTTCGCCCATGCTGTCGCGCGCAATCGCGGTGTCATAGTTGGCCTGCCCGCGAAGCCACCATCCATCGCTGAGTCCGAAGTACCGGCACAGCCGCAGGTCCGTGTCGGCGGTGATGGCCCTCTTGCCCGCCACGATATCCCCGATTCGTTGCGGGGGTACGCCGATGTCCTTGGCCAGGCGGTATTTTGTCAGGCCAAGCGGCTTCAGGAACTCTTCATCAAGCATTTCGCCGGGAGAAACAGGGGGAACAGTACGCATCTTCAAACTCCTTCAGTGGTAATCGACGATTTCCACGTTTTTCGGGCCTTCCACAGTCCACACGAAGCACACGCGCCATTGATCGTTGATGCGAATGCTGTATTGGCCCTTGCGCTTTCCCTTCAATGCCTCCAGTTGATTGCCCGGGGGAACACGCAAATCTTCCAACACCATGGACCAGTCCAGTTGCTCAAGCTTGCGTAACGCAGGCCGCTCGATATTTACCCAGCGGCGAACTCGCTGACCAAGAAATAGCGCGTGAGTGTCTTTGCATTTGAAACTCTTGATCGGCATGGAGTGATATTAACGTCCGCCGTGCATAACGTCAAGCATGAATAGGCACGGATAAGCCGGAAAAGCCATCTAGCGTGCCGCTTGTCGGCTGCTGCTGCCGATATGGGAAATCTGTTCGGCGATGGTCATGGACCTTCTCATTCGGCACGAGCGGCGCGCTCCAGGTTCAGCGCCAGGAGGCGGCGCAGGATTTCCTCATCGGGCATGGCGGGCGAGTAGTCGGTCCAGCCATAGGCGGCGGCCACCGCCGCATCGAGCGCCTGGTGCGCGTTGTCGAGCCAGGCCGGGCGGGCGTTGTAGAGGTTGGTCAGGGTGCGTTTCTTCAGCTCGGCTTCGTGGCCGGGTTTGGCGACGATGCGATCCGGGTAGCCGGGGACAATCTCGGGAATGCGCTCCACCCACTCGGGCGGGTTGAGCCAGTTTTCGCGCAGTTCGTTGAGGCGACGCGCAGCGGCGGCGATGTTCGCCGCCGTCACATGCGGCGCCATGCACGGCGGCGTCGCTTGGCCGCCCACTGGCGCCGTGTCGCGCGGCGTCATGCCGGCGGGAAAGGGAAAGGTCTCGAAGGTGGTGGTGGGCGTGTAGCGAGGACGGTCTTCGAGCGAGGTGCCTAACCGCAGCGACCAGAGTTCGTGGAAACGCGAATGCAGGATGCCGAAAGTCGTATCGTCGGCGCGGGCGATCACTACGACCTGCCCATCGCAGACGATTGGCGGCCGCAACCAAACGAAGAGCCGATACTTGGCCACCCGCGCGGTTGCAATAAATCGAGGCAATCCAGCCGTAGCTAATCGCAAGTCTGGAGCTGGCCGTGCGTGCAACCACCAGCGTGACTTTTCAAGTTCATTTCTGACCAAATCCCGTGCCGGCTTTACATTTCTCAAGATATGAGCAAAAGGCGCCTCGTAAAGCTCGGCCTCAGCAAGCGGACGATTCACGCCAAAATCGACGATCCACATGTCACATGGGCGACGAGTAATGTCTAGTCCATTTGCCCAAGGAAACAGTACGTCGGAATTGGGGCGGCCATTCGGGTTTCCGGCCGGCAGAAGCCATTCGCGCACTACATCGCCTTCGACATCGAATGAACCCTTCTTCATACCCCCTACGAACGAGACGTTCAAATTCTCAGGGAGCTTCTTGGCCAAGGTCAGGTCGCATCCCGTGCCAGTACCGGTCAAATCGGCACTTATGCCGCCTACGCCCTGGCCATCAAGCCATTTGGACGCTACCGCACCTGAGGAAGAAAAACACACCAGCGACACCCGCACTGCCGCGCCTTCGTTAATCCAGTTCTCGTCCGCCCATGCCTCAAAAATTTCGCCGCTCTCAACGATGCGATCCAGCACCTTGCGATTGGCACCGCCTCGGATCGAGTTGGTGGCAACCAGACCCGCCGCCGTGCAATTGCCTGCCTCGATTTGCGCCCGCGCCTTCTCGAACCAGTAGGTGACGAGATCGGCCCCGCCCGGCACGCGGCCCTTGTAGCACTCGCGCAGCGCTTCGGTGTATCCGTCGCCCAATTCGTTGCGCATCTTCTTGTCGCCCAGGAAGGGCGGATTGCCGACTATCGCATCGCAGGCTGGCCATTCCGCCTCGATACCGATACCCATTTCGCCGTGGATGTCGTTGCCGTCGGCGTCGATGCCATCCCAATCGGTGGTTGGGTGGAAACGAATCAGCGCGTCGCGATTCTCGATGCTGTCCAGCGGCCGCAATATCGGTTGCGCCGAAACCGGATAGCCGTTCCGCAGCATCCATTGAATCTCGCCGATCCAGACCGTGACGCGCGCGAGTTCCGCCGCGTAGGCGTCAAGTTCGATGCCGAGCACATTGGCCGGCGAGACTTCAATGCTGACCTGGCGTTGCAGGCCCAGCGCTTCGGCTTCGGTGTTGGCGCGGCGTTCCAGGTCCTTTAGCGATTTGAGCGCAAGGTAGAGAAAATTTCCGCTGCCGCAAGCGGCGTCAAGCACCCGGTAGTTGCGCAAGCGTTCGAGGTGGGTGTGGAACAGCGCGGCGGCGTCCTTGTAGGCCTTGTCGTTCTGCTTTTTCGATTTCGCCAGCAGCGCGGCGATGGCGGCTTTCGCCGCCTGCCATTCGGCGCTGAGCGGGCGGACGATGACCGGATCGATCAGCCGCATGATGGTGGCCGGGTCGGTGTAGTGCGCGCCGAGTTGCGAACGCTTGGCCGGATTCAGGCCGCGCTCGAACAGGGTGCCGAAGATCGAGGGGTCGATGTTGCGCCAGTCCATGTCGGCGGCGCGCTGCAGGGCGGCGAGGTCGGCGCGTTCCAGCGGCGGCACGGCGATGGTGGCGAACAGGCCGCCGTTAAACCAGGCGATGGTGTCGTCGCCGTAATCGCCGCCTTTCTGCATGGCGGTGAACAAG
>CAIZHL010000077.1 GCA_903932755.1 uncultured beta proteobacterium | reverse complement strand
TGCCGCCAGTGCCGCCGCGAGGGCGAAAAGCTGTTCCTCAAAGGCGAGAAGTGCTTCACTGACAAATGTTCCGTCGAGCGCCGTGCCTACGCGCCCGGCCAGCACGGCCAGAAGTCCGGTCAACGTTTGTCCGGTTACGGCACGCAACTGCGCGAAAAGCAAAAAATCCGTCGCATTTACGGCGTTCTTGAGCGGCAGTTCCGCAAGGTCTTCGCCGATGCCGAGAGCAAAAAGGGACAGACCGGCGAGAATCTGCTGAAGCTGCTTGAAGGCCGCCTCGACACCGTGGCCTATCGCATGGGTTTCGGCGTTTCGCGCGCGGAAGCCCGTCAGGTGGTGCGCCACAACGGCGTGCTGATCAACGGCAAGCGCGTGGATATCCCGTCGTACAACGTGCGCCCCGGCGATGTCATCCAGTTGCTCGACAGCACCCGCAGTCACCTGCGTACCAAAGCTGCGCTCGAAGCCGCCGAATCGCGTGGTTTTCCCGTCTGGCTCGAAGTCGACGTCAAGGCCGGCAAGGGTATCTTCAAGTCATACCCTGCACGCGAAGATCTGCCGCCGTCAATCAGCGAAGGCCTGGTTGTCGAACTGTATTCTCGCTAACGAGTAGTTTTGCGCCTGGCGTCCACCGGACGCCAGGCGTCGTACATTTGAAGGAATGCACATGCACACACTTCTGAAACCCCGCAGTATCGATGTCCAGCAGCTGTCGCCGCTGCATGCCCGTGTGGTCATGGAGCCGTTCGAGCGAGGCTATGGCCACACGCTGGGCAACGCCCTGCGCCGCATTCTGCTGTCCTCCATGGAGGGCGTCGCCCCCACCGAGGTGTCCATCGAAGGCGTGCTGCACGAGTACTCGACGCTGGATGGCGTGCGCGAGGACGTGGTCGATGTGCTGTTGAATCTCAAGGGCGTCGTGCTCAAGATGCACAACCGTCGCGAAGCGACGCTGACCCTGTCCCGCGATGGCGAAGGCGTGGTTACGGCGCGCGACATCGAAACCACCCATGACGTCGAAATCGTCAATCCGGATCACGTGATTGCGCACATTGCCCCCGGCGGCAAGCTCAACATGCAGATCCGTGTCGAGTCCGGCCGCGGTTACGTTCCGGCCAACCAGCGCGAAATCGCCCGCGAGAACCGCGCCATCGGCCAGATCATGCTCGATGCCTCGTTCAGCCCGGTGCGTCGCGTCAGCTACTCGGTTGAGTCGGCCCGTGTCGAACAGCGCACCGACCTCGACAAGCTGATCCTCGACATCGAAACCAACGGCGCCATCGACAATGCCGAAGAGGCCGTGCGCACTGCTGCCCGCATCCTGATGGAACAGCTGTCAGTGTTCGCTGACCTCGAAGGCACGCCGATGTCCGCCGAAGCGCCCAAGCAGACCTCGGTCGATCCCGTGCTGGTGCGTCCGGTGGATGACCTGGAACTGACGGTTCGCTCCGCAAACTGCCTCAAGGCCGAAAACATCTACTACATCGGTGACCTGATCCAGCGCACCGAAACCGAACTGCTGAAGACGCCGAATCTGGGCCGCAAGTCGCTCAACGAAATCAAGGAAGTTCTTGCTTCGCGCGGCCTGACCCTGGGCATGAAGCTCGAAGGCTGGCCGCCGGCCGGACTGGAGAGGCTAGCCTGATCGAATCACCGCCAGGTTTCGGCCCGGTCGCTTCATTGGCATCACTTGCTGCACTGAATCTACATACTCGATAACCATTAACCGGCCACTTGCATTGCGCGGTGGCCGCAAAAAACGAGGGAATCAAAATGCGTCACGGTAACGGACT